>DRKE01000192.1 GCA_011051925.1 Deltaproteobacteria bacterium | reverse complement strand
CGATCCGCCTCATCCGGCTCGAACTGCCAGAAGAACGCGCCGAGCGATCCGAATTCGTCGCGGAGTCGTCGGGCGCAGCGGGCGTTGCTGAGAACGGCTTCGATCTTGCCCCGATGACGGACGATTCCCTCGTCCCGAAGCAGGCGTTCGACGCTCCGTCGATTCCAGCGGGCGATCCGGTCGAAATCGAATCCCGCGAAGGCCAGGCGGAAATTCTCGCGTTTCCGGAGGATCGTGAGCCAGGAGAGACCGGACTGGAACCCCTCGAGGCATAGTTTCTCGAAGAGGCGTCGGTCATCCTTCGTGGGAAAACCCCATTCGGTGTCGTGGTAGGCCCGGTAGTCGGCATGATTTCCACACCAGGCGCACCGCCGCGGAGCCTTCGTCGAGGCCACGGAGCCTATCGTCCCTGGAATTCCGGCCGCCTTTTCTCGAGAAAGGCCTGGACGCCCTCGGCATAGTCGTGGCTGTCGATGCAGCGCCGGATGGCTTCCCGCACCTCGTCGGGTCTTCGCTCCGATTCCGGTCGCGCGAGATCCCGGAAGGCGGTCTTCGCGGCATGGAGCGTGAGCGGGGCGTTGTCCGCGATCTGCTCGACGATCTTCAATACGAAGGCGTCGAGTTCGGCCTTGGGCAAGACACCGTTCACGAGCCCCATCGCGTGGGCTTCGTGGGCATCGAAACGCCGCGCCGTCATGAAGATCTCCTTGGCTCGGGGTTCACCGACGATGCGCGTGAGGGTCGCGATCCCGGCCGCGTTGTAGCCGAGCCCGAGCCGGGCGGCGGGGATCGCGAAGACCGCGTCTTCGGCGCAGTAGCGAAGGTCGGCGGTGAGGGCGATCGCGCAACCGCCGCCGATACAGAATCCATGGATCGCGGCGAGAACGGGCTTGCCGATCGAAGAGAGGGCATCGAAGGCGGTCGTGTTCTCCTCTTCGTATCGACCGGCCTCCGCACCGGTCCGCTCCTGCTTGAACTGCGAGATGTCAGCGCCGGAAACGAAGGCGACGTCCCCCGCGCCTCGCAGAAGAACGACGCGGACCCCGTCGTCCGCATCGAGCTCCCGTGCGATCTCCGGGATCGCACGCCACATGTCGGCGGTAATCGCATTTCGCCGCTCCGGATGGTCGAAGACGATCTCGGCGAGCGGGCCCGAACGTTGGACGCGGATCTTTCCAGGCATGCGGCGAGCATAGCGAAGGCGGATCGGCGTTCTCTGCGTCGAGGTCGGGAAGGAGGCGGGAGGTCGGATCCGTCGGAAGAATGCCTGTCAGGCAGAGAGGGGTGGATCGGGATCTCAGGGGCCGCGGCGCCAGATGATCTCGCCATCGCAGACGGTCAGGGCGACGTGGTCGCCCGCGAGGTCCTCCCGGACGTCCTTCCACGGGGCATCGAGCAGGCAGAGGTCCGCGATCCGGCCGACTCGAAGGGCACCGGCTGCGGTCCCTTCCATTGCCGCGGAGGACGGAGCTTCCGAGAAGAGGGCGAGCGCCGCTTCCGCTTCCACGCGCTCTCCGATTCCGAGGATCCCACCCGACCGGGTCCGGCGTTTCGTGGCCGCCCGCATCGCGAGCCAGGGATCGGCTCCACCGAAGGGGGCGTCGGTCCCCGCATGGACGCGAACGCCCGCTTCGAGCCAGCTTCTCAGCAGGTAGAGATGGGGAAGGTCCCGCGACGAGACGCTCGCAAGGTAGGCGTCTCCGCGTTCGCTGATGAAGTGGGGCTGGGTGACGATCCGGATGCCCAGCCTCTGGATCGTGTTGCGGGCTTCGATCGGTGCGACCGAGGCGTGTTCGAGCCGATCCCCGGGAAGGGGACCCGCCGCTTCGAGCGCAGCGAGGGCGAAGTGGATCTCGGTCCGGGTGACCGCATGCAGGGCGACGGTGCGCTCGTGCTCGTGGGCCACGGCGATCCGTCGGGTCAACTCTTCGAGATCGGGCAGGCTCGGTTCGTCGAGCAGGATCTTGTATTCGGCGACTTCGAGAAAGGCGCTCGGCGCTCCGATCGGAAGAGAAAGATCGCCCATCAGGCGCAGGCGCTGGGGAAGCGCGCCTTCGGCCTGGGCCCTCCGGAAGAGGTCGAGTTCGGTGGCGCCGTTCGAAGGCGTGGCATCGGTCAGTCGGGTCACGCCGAAGCTGGCCAGTCGCCGGCCGACCGGCCGAAGATCGGGTGTGGCATGGATCGGTAGTCGCTTCCGCAACCAATCGTCCATCCGGAAGAGCCTTCCCGTCGCACGTCCCCGCCGATCGCGCTCGATTCCCGGGAGTCGCGGGCCGGCGTCGAGATCGAGCCGGCGGATCGCAGCCGAATTGAGGAACCACATCGATCCGCTGCGATGCTGGATGCGGAGGGGATGGCGCGGCTGCAGGGCGTCGAGTCCCTTCCGATCGAGAGGACCCGCCACGGATTCGAAATAGCCCGTCCCGCGAATCCAGCCCGAGACCGGTCGCGCATCGGCCAGGACCCGGGCGAAGGTCGCGTGGGACTCGACCTCCGGCGGTCCGCAGGGGATCGATGCGAAGCCGGCGGCGAGGGCGAGAAGATGGACATGGTGGTCGTGCAGTCCGGGAACGAGCGCGCCGCCCCGTGCGTCGATCTCGGTCTCGCCCGGCTCGGCCTGGATCGCGGGCGCGATCTCCGTGATCCTGCCCGCGCGGCATCGCAGGTCCGCCGGTCGTCCGAGGATCTCGGCGTTGCGGATCAACATCCGGAACGCCAGTGCGAGAGGAGCAGCGCATCGGGGCGGCGCAGGGCCGGGGCCCTGGCCGAGACAGGGCGCATGCGGGGCTGCGCGACGGGAAGGGGTCTTCCCGATTCGACGACATTCCATCCGCGCTCGCCCCTTTCGATCGCTGGAAGGGGGTCGGGGGCGGCCAACGATGCGGCGTGGGAGACGCATTCGAAGAGTGACAATTCGAGCAGTCCGCCCCGGCCCTTCCGGAGATGGGCCAGAACGAGGGCCGCGAGATGGAGGCCCGTGATCGGATCCGCGATCGCATCACCACAGAAGCAGGGATCGTCCTGGTCCGGATCCGGGGACCACGCGAGTCCAGCGGCCATCGCCGCATCGTCGCCGAAGGCGATCCATTCGTTCCTTCGGCCGTGGCCCGTGATCGAGGCCCAGATCCGGCCGGGCCTGTCCGCGAGCCAGCCTGCCGGATCGAAACCGAGTTGGGCGAGGGCCCTGGGTCGGGCGCTTTCGAGGACCAGGTCGGCGCCGTCGAGAAGCCGTTCGAAGTCGGCGCGATCCGACGGGTCGTGCAGGTCGAGGGCACAGCCCGCCTTGTTTCCGTTCATGAGATCGAAGAAGGAAGGCGGGCCTCTTCTCGCCCCGTCGGGTCTCGTCGGTGATTCGACCTTCAGGACCTCGATGCCTGCCATCGAAAGGAGCGAGGCGGCCAGGGGGCCGGCCCAGAGACTCGAGAGGTCGAGCAGGCGAAGGGGCCGTCGGCGGGGACGGGCAGGATGCTCCGAGGCGAGATGGAGTCGGAAGGGGGCTGCATCCGACGGGATCGATCGACGCGCGGGCGCGAGCGCGAGCCCCATCAAGCGTCCCCGCGCGACGAGGTCTTCCGTCGATCGCGTCGAGACGATCCGCCCGATCGACCGCCAGGCCCGACCCCGATCATCGGGATGAAGAAACGGGCCATCGACTTCGAGCCAGGCGGGAATCGAGCGCCAGTCTTCTTCCCGGGGAAGGTTCAGCGCGAGCGTAGCGTCCCGGGTGGTCAGGAGCCGCGCGCTGCCGCCGGCCGAGATCCGGCCGCGTCGGCCGAGGCCCATCGCATGGGCATGCTCGGAGAGCAGGGCCGGGGCGTCGAGACCTTCGAGCGGCGTGCCCGGCGCCAGGGCCGCGAGCAGCATGCCGGCACCCCGGGCCGCGCTGGCCAGGGGGCCGCAGGGGAATCGCGGCGGGGCATCGTGGGGACCGGTCAGCGCCATCGCTCCGCTCCGTGCCCATTCGAGGGGATCGGAGACGGGTCGGGCCCGGTCCCGGATCGCGAGCTCGAGCTCGCAGGCGCGGGTCAGGCGGCGCGCATGATCCGCCGCGGGATCCGGCATGGGCCGGAGGACGGCCGGCGTATTCTTCGGGGCGACTCGGGGCATCGGGACGGGGGGATCCGGGCTTCGAACGATGCGTGGCAGGTTAGCATCCGCTCCCCGGAATCCGTATTCTCGTCGACCCGGTGTCTTGCGCGGCCCGCGACGGGTCGAGCATCCGGGCTT
>DRKE01000191.1 GCA_011051925.1 Deltaproteobacteria bacterium | reverse complement strand
GCACCATCGGGACAGGCCTTCCTCTCGGGAGGGGTCACCTTCTGTGAACTCGTTCCGCTTCGCGCGATTCCCTTTCGCGTGATCGCGATCCTGGGTCTTTGCGACGCCGAATTCCCTCGTGGCGGACCACCGCCGGATTTCGATCTGATCGCGAGGGATCCGCGACCGGGAGACCGGACGAGCCGAAGCGATGACCGCTACCTCTTCCTGGAAGCCCTCCTCTCCGCGCGGGACCAGCTCGTCCTGACCGTTCCGGGACGGGATCTCCGGGATGGCCGGAGTCTGCCGCCTTCGGTCGTCGTGACCGAGCTGGTCGAAGCGCTCGACCGTTCCTTTCTCCTGGAGGAGGGGACGAAGGGGCCGGATGGACCGGAAGCGGGAACGCGGCGGGCATCCCTGGCCGATTGGCTGGTCGTCTCCCATCCCCTCCAGGCCTTCAGCCCACGTTATTTCGAGGCGGCCGGCGATCCTCGATTGATCGGACGGGACGAGGACGCCTGGGCCGGTGCCCGGGCGCGTCGTGAGGCGCTCGAGGACGGGAGCGGATCCCGCCGGCGATTCCTGGACGCGTCACTCGAACCGCTCGATTCCGCCGATCCCGCGGGCTCCGTCGTCGCGACCCTCACGCTGGAGGATCTGATCGATCGGGTCCTGCGCTCGACCCGGGAGTTCGTCCGGAATCGATTGGGGATCCGCACGCCACGTCCCGAGGGCGCGGTGGGCGATCTCGATCCCGTCGATCTCGATCCCTTGTGGCAGTCCACGCTCGGCCGCACGCTCCTCGACCACCTCGATGCCGGCGTGCCCATCGAAGTGGGCCTCACCCGGTTGATGGCGAACCCCCTGGTTCCGCGTGGGATGCCCGGGCGTCTTTCGAGCCGAGCCCTGCAAGCCGAGGTCGAGTCCGTCGCCCGGATCGCTCGCGCACGCCGCTCGGGTGATCGGCTCGCGGATCGGGCCTTCGAGTTGTCCATCGAAGCGGTTCCCGGGATCGGAAAGGCGCTTCTCGTCGGGCGTCTCGACCGACTCTGGCCCGGCGGCCGGATCGACGTCGGATTCACGCGGCTGGGGCGAGCCGGTGAACTCGATTCCTGGATCCGGCATCTCGTTCTCTGCAGCCTGGCCGAAGAGGGCGGGAATCCGGCGCCGAGAAGCGTGCTCGTCGGCAGACCCGAGAAGCGGACTTCGGACCAGCGCGTCGTTCTTTTCGGCGAGGTCGACCAGCCGGATCGGCAACTCGCCCGTCTCTTCGAGTGGGCATGGAGCGTCCCGCAGGCGCCTCTTCCCTTCTTCCCCAGGACCTCGCGGCGCTTCGCCCGGGCCTTCCTGGATGGGAAGGTCGAACAGGCCTGGCGCGGGGCCCATCAGGAATTCTTCGGTGGTGACAGCATGGCTTTCGTGAAGCCCGAGATCCAGCAGGATCTCGAGTTCGCGCGTCTCTGGGAGGGCGGATCCCCCCTCGACGGCAGGAATCCGTTTCCGCTCCGTTTCCGATTCGAGGAACTGGCAACGGCCTTCTTCGAGCCCTTCTTCGAGGCCCGTGAGGTGTGCGACGAATGAACGCACTCGATCCCTGGAAGCTCGAACTCGGCGGAACGACGCTCATCGAAGCCAGCGCTGGAACCGGCAAGACCCATACCTTGACGACCCTCTATGTCCGGATGCTCGTCGAACGGGATCTGCTTCCCAGGGAGATCCTGGTCGTCACCTATACCGAAGCGGCGATGGCCGAACTTCGCGAGAGGGTGCGGCAGCGGATCCAGGAGGTGATCGCGGCGGGCGAGGAAGGCGCGAAGGAGGGGAAGGAGGGAAGCGAAGTCGATCCCCGACTCCGCGCGCTCGCCCTGGAGGCCCGACGGTCCGCCGAGCGGAGGGGGGGAACCGATCCGCTGCGACGAGCGCTCCGGGAATTCGACGAGGCCGCGATCTTCACGATCCACGGCTTCTGCCAGCGGACCCTGAAGGAACACGCATTCGAAAGTGGCACGGCCTTCGATGCGGAGCTGGTTCCCTCCTCCGAGTCGCTCGATCGGACGTTGGCACACGATCTCTGGGCTCGGATCCTGGAGGGCGAGGCATTGCCCTTTCTCGAATGGCTCCGTTCGGGAGCAGGTCGCCGTTGGCAGTTCGAACCCGAGCCGCTCCGGCGGACGCTGCTTTCGATTCTCGGCGCGGACGAGGAGATGCCGGTGCTGCCGGGAAGCCCGCCCGAGACGGATGTTCCCGAACTCGATCGCAGGACGAAGGCGGTCGAGGCGAGCTGGGAGCGGTGGGTGCGGTCGTGGCACGCGCGCGGCGAGATCGTCAAAGGGAAACTGCTCGGCAAGAACGATCTGAACAAGAGCAAGTACAAGAATCCGTCGGTCTGGTTGTCCTGGATCGAGCGCTGGGCGGAGGCGATCTCGACTGCGGAGAGTCTGGCGACGGTGCACGCTCTGGCTCTGCCGAAATGGTGGGAGAAGCTCACGCCGGAGGGGCTCGAGTCCGGCACCAGGAAGAAGGGGGTCGTTCTCGAGGACGAATTCTTCGAACGCTGCGGCGAGGTCCTGGAAACGATCGCAGCCCTCGAGGAGATGCGCGGGCGCCGCGCCCTTGCCCTGCGCCGCCGGTTCGTGGATGAGGCCCGCAAGGAAGCCCGCAAGCGGAGGGAGGAACGTCATCTCCTCTACTTCGATGATCTGCTATGCGAACTCCGGGGAGCCCTTCGTCCTCCCGAAGGCGATCGCCTGGCCGAGGTCCTGCGAGGTCGGTATCGCTTCGCCCTGATCGACGAGTTCCAGGATACGGATCCCGTCCAGTACGAGATCTTCCGTCGCGTCTGGCACGAACCGGACGAGACGGCCGCCGGGCATGGAGGGTTGATCCTGATCGGAGATCCGAAACAGGCGATCTATTCCTTTCGTGGCGCGGACGTCTTCACCTACCTGTCGGCGCGACGGGACGCGGGCGGTCGGGTCCATGGCTTGAAGACGAACTGGCGTTCGGATGCGGGGCTCGTGCGCGCGGTCAATGCCCTCTTCGGTCGCGTGCGACAGCCCTTCGGTCTGGAGGGGATCGGCTTCGATCCCGTCGAAGCGAGGGCGGGCGCCGAGGTCGGCTGGTCCGTTCCGGGCCGGTCCGGTGCCGGATTGCGTGTGTTGATGGCAGAACGGGAGGTCGTGGGAGCGCACCTCGGACAGACCGTCGGCAAGTCCTGTCCCCTCCGGTTCGGTCGGACCGATCTGATGGATGCCTTCGCGCGGGACGTCGCGGATCTGCTCGATTCCGGCGCCGAGATCGATGGCCGTCCGATCGTTCCGTCGGACATCGCCGTATTGGGCCGGCGGAACAGCGAGTTGCAACGAGCCAGGCGGGCACTCGAGGACATGGGCATTCCCTGCGTCGATCGGGGCGATGCGGACGTTTTCGAATCGCGCGAGGCCTGGGAACTCGCGAGCCTTCTCCGGGCTTTTCTTCGGCCTGGCGATCCAGCGCTGCTCCGATCGGCCCTGGCCACCGCCGCTCACGGCGTGGACGCGAGCGGATTCGCGGAATGGACGGATGCGAGTCCGGCACTTCTCGCGTTGTCCGAGCGTTTCGCGGAGTATGCGCGCATCTGGTCGGAGTCCGGTTTCGGGCGGGCGTTCGAAGCCTGGCGCCGCGCAGAGGGCGTCACCGAACGCCTCCTGCGCTTCGAGGACGGGGAGCGCCGACTGACGAACTGGTTGCACCTGGCGGAACTCCTCCGGCAGATCGAAAGCGAACG
>DRKE01000190.1 GCA_011051925.1 Deltaproteobacteria bacterium | reverse complement strand
TGGAACGCCTCGGGCGAACTCGTCGTCGAGGAGGACATCCAACAGGGGTTCGAGAACACGCCGAAGACCTTCCTGCGGCTCTTCCAGGGAAAGAATCTCGGGAAGCAGTTGCTGAGGATCGCGGAGGTCGAGGACCTGCCCTGATCCGCCATTGTCCCGTCCCTGCCGAGCCCCCGAGCCCGGCACGATGCACGCAGTCGACCCGTTCCTCCGGACGCGCTTCGCGATCCCACTGCAAAAGGGGCGGGCTACGGAAAACGCCCGGCGAAGGCGGTCGCGTGGCTCGGGTGGGGGAGCCTGCCGCAGCCTGCCAGGTTCGATCCGTCTCTCGAATGGAGAGCATGAAGACCCGAACCGGCCCTCGAAGGGTTCAACGGGCGGTCGTGGCTTCTCGGATTTCCGCGAGGCCTTCTTCGCGGGTGATGATCGGGGCGTAGCCGAGTTCACGGCGGGCCTTGTCGATGTCCAGGGTGACCTCGACGCCGAGAACGGCATATTCCTGCCGGCTCATCGGCCCATGGAGCCGGCCTCCGGTCAGCCTGGCGAGGAAGTCCCCGACCCGCACGACGGTTGCGACGATCCAGCGTGGAATCCCGGTGGTCGGCGGCTCCACACCGGCGGCCTCGAGAAGCGCGGTGATGAAGGTCCGAAACCCGACCGGCCGACCATCGGTGATGAAGTAGACCTCGCCGCCGCGTCCTTTTTCGAGAGCGAGCCGGACGCCGTGGACGACGTTCGCGATGTGGGTCGTCGACATCTCGTAATGGCCCCCGCCGATCCACGAGAGCTTGCCCGAACGGGCTGCTTCGATCAGCTGGGGAAGCGCCGTCGTGTCATCGCGTCCCCAGACGAATCGCGGTCGGACGACGATCACGTCGAGGCCATCGCCCGAATGCGCCAGAGCGATCCGCTCTGCCTCGGCCTTGGTCTTCGAATAGCCGCCCGCGTGCTTTTCGGGAATCGGCGTCGTCTCGTCGGCATTCCGAAGGGGGCGACCGTCGAGCAGCACCGCCTCGGTACTCAAGTGCAGGGCGCGCTGGACGCCCTGCGCCTTCGCGACCTCGTAGACGTTCCGGGTTCCCTGGAGATTCACCTCCGCCTGGGCGGTCGATCCCATTCCGTGGTCCGTATCCGCCGCGGCATGGATGACCAGGCCGGCGCCGGCCATTCCCCTCTTGAGCGCCTCGACATCCAGGAGATCGCCCCTCACCGGCTCGGCGCCGAGTCCGGAAACCACGTTCGCCGCTTTCTCGCTGCGCGCCAACGCACGGACCCGGAAGCCATCCGCGACGAACGCACGAAGAAGATTCCGACCGATATATCCGCTCCCGCCGGTCAGGAAGAGCGTTGATGTCGATACGGCATCAGCCATCGGCTTCGACCCCCTTCGCGCCGGCTGAGACCTCGTTCAAGAGAGAATCCCCCCGGACGTAGCGTCCGAGATTCTCGAGAAAGATCTCTCCGGCATGTCGATGGCTCATGAGGGTGAAGCCTCCGCCATGGGGAGTGACGATCACGTTCGGGAGATCCCAGAGCGGGCTGTCTTCCGGAAGGGGCTCGACCTCGAAGACATCGAGGGCAGCCGCCCGGATCACTCCATCCCGAAGCGCGCGAACGAGCGCGGCCTCGTCCACGACCCCACCCCGACCGACATTGATCAGGGCGGCATCGGGCTTCATCCGCGCGAAACAGGCGCCGTCGAGAAGACGCGTCGTCTCCGGAGTCAGGGGAAGCGCCGCCACGACGTAGTCCGCGATCGCGAGCAGATCGTGCAGCCGCTCGAGGGTCCATGTCTCACAGGGCTCGTCACCCCGGGCCTTGCGGCGCAACCCGATCACCTGCATCCGGAGGGATCGGCCGATCCGGGCGACCTCGAGCCCGATCGGACCCAGGCCGAGGATGCCGAGGGTCGCTCCTTCGAGGTCACGCGCCCGCTGGCGCGTCCAGCGATGCGCCCGTTGATCCGCGATCCGACCGGGCAGATCCCGAGCAAGCGCCAGCAGGCTCGCCACCGCACAGTGCGCGACCGCAACGGCGTTCGCGCCCGAGGAATGGCTGACCCGGACACCCTGTTCGAGGAGTCGCCGGAAGATCGCATCGTCGACGCCCGCACTGAAGGTGTGGAGCCAGCGCAGATTCGAAGCCGAGAGAGCCGCACGCATGAAATCGGGAGCACGTTCCGGATAGCAATCTCCGGAAAAGAAGGCGATCTCGACGTCATCGAGGGATCCCCGCAAGCCGTCATCGGCCAATTCGACGAAGGGCCGGCCCGGGGCCCGCTTCGAGAGCTCGCTGGCGTGTCGCTCCACGAATCCCCTGCTCAAGAGAATGGATCCGCGCCGTGCGTCCTGGGACCCGGCTTTCGATCCGGCGTTCGATTCCTTCTGCGACACGCCCGTAGACGGTTCTCCAGGACCCTTCGTCGGATCCGATGCACTCGCTGGGGGCATTCGCCGGCTTCCTCCTGACCCTCGACTCCCTCTTCCGGAATATTACGAATACCGGAATATCTTGACAAGGGATTTTCCATGTTCGAAGATTTCGATCGGGAATCACGTCGGCCCCCTCGAATCGGAAGGCCCGGGCGGGCGATCCGCGTGGGCGGCAGGGCGGGCAACGGGTCCGATCGCGACCTCCCGAGCGACCGACAGGAGAACGAAGAGAGGACGGAAGCAGAGAATGGACGGTGCAGCGAAATCCGGTCCGAAGAGGTCGAACAGGTCGCCGAAACGAACGAGCCGACTGCGAACCCGCGCGGCTTCCGCGGGAGCGCCGGACGAGATCCATGGTCGCGTCTTGATGCGATTGATCCATGACGTCACGACGCGAAACGCCGAACGGGGCACGATGGACCTTTCGATCCGTGAGCGCCTGCTCATCCAGCGACTGGGCCTCGAGGGATCGATGCCGATCACCGCTCTCGGCCAGAGGCTTTCGATCTCGCCCTCATCGATGACGGGCCTCGTCGACCACCTCGAAGCGAAAGGTCTCGTCGAACGCCGTCCCCATCCGACCGATCGCCGCGCGATCGAGCTGGTGCTCACCCGAAAGGGGCGACGCGTCTTCGATCGCGAGGTGGGTTTCTATCGGACCCTGGTCGAGGAAGCCCTCGTGCCATTGGGGGAGAAGGCCATGGCCCTGGTCCTCCAGGCCCTGGTTGCGCTCGAATCTCCCGAATCGCGCCGAGGCGCCGCCTGACAGACCACTCGCGTGGACCCGAACAAGGTCGGGGAAGATCCCGACCGGAGGCTCGAAACCCGATGATCCATGGCATCCATCACGCGGCGATCTCGACACCCGACCTGGATCGTTCCCTTTCCTTCTATCGGGACCAGCTCGGCGCGGAGATCGTCAGCGAATTCGCGTGGCCGAAGGGCGCCGAGATCGCCGACCGGATCGTCGGGCTGAAGGGCTCCTCGGCGCGGGCGATCATGCTGAAGCTGGGCAATGCGATGATCGAGATCTTCGAGTACCAGAGTCCCGAGCCGAGGCCCGGCGACCCGAACCGACCGGTCTGCGACCATGGCATCACGCATCTCTGCCTGGACGTGACCGACATCGATTCCGAGTACGAGCGTCTCGTCGCGGCGGGCATGCGCTTCCACAGTCCACCCCAGGATCTCGGCGCCATCCGCGCCGTCTACGGGCGGGACCCCGACGGCAATATCGTCGAACTCCAGGAAGTGATCGATCGTTCGAGCCCCGTCCATCTGGGGCTCGACTGAATCGGCAACCCGTCGCGCGAGACGCCGCCCGGGCCTCGAACCCGCGAGAAAGGAAACACCATGGCAGAAAGCGCAGAAGAGAGGACGCTCGGGCAGGTCGGCCACCGCATCCTCTTCGAGAACGATCGTGTCCGGATCTGGCAGATGTGTCTCGAACCCGGCGAGTCGTCGGACTTCCACGAACACACCCTCGACTACGTGATGTGCTTCGTCGAAGGCGAGAGCATCGACGCCGACTTCGACAACGGCAAGTCGATCCGGATTCCGGTCGAGCCCGGAACGGCGATGTTCGTGCCGGCAGGCAACCGCGAGGTCGCGGTCAACCGGAGCAACGTCCGCTTCCGGGAGATCCTGATCGAACTCAAGGAGAGCTGATCCGGTCCCTTTCGTTCGGGAACTCGCTGCCCAAAGGCCGAGGGGTGGCGCGAAGCGGGTCTTCCGGCACGGTCCTCCGCGCGCCGGGAACCCGACGGGACGCGCTGCCTTCCCGTCCGGTCGCTCAAGCCGTCGCCGGCGTGACCTCGACCGGGATCGCGTTGAGAACCGCATTGCCGCTCGCCGTGTCGATGACCTCGTCGTCGATCAATGCGTTGCTCGGCACGCCGGGATGCGCCGAAGCGACGGAAAGGCGGACCCCCTCGACGTCATGTCCCCATCCATGGGGCAACGAGACGACCCCGGGCATCATCGCTTCCGTCGTCTCGACCTCGACCCGGAGCTTCCCGACCCGGGAGGTCACTTCGGCCATCCCACCCGTCGAAAGGCCGAGTCGACCGGCGTCTTCGGGATTCATCATCAGCGTGCATCGGGACCGCCCCTTCACGAGCGTCCCGATGTTGTGCATCCAGCTGTTGTTCGAACGGACATGACGCCGGCCGATCAGCAGCAGCCGACCCGGAACGACGGGATCCTCGAGGCGCGCCCGGACGCGCGCCCAGTCTTCGACGAGCTGCTTCGGCGCGAGCTCGAAACGGCCGGATTTCGTCTTGAGCCTCGCCGGAAAGCGCTCGACCATGGGGCCGAGATCGACACCGTGGGGGTGCTTCGCGAGTTTCGCGAGCGAAACCCCGCCCGGATTCGCACCGAAGAGATCGCCCTGCCAGCCCGTCCGCAGACGGAGATCGAGTTGCCTGGCGACGGGCGAGAGGCCTTCGAGCTCGGCCAGGATGTCGTCGCGGCCGCGCCCTGCGATCGGGCTGTTCGCATCCTTCAGCAGCCGATCGACGGCTTCGGCCACGACCTCCTCGTGAACGGCATCGACGTCGGCCGCCGCGCCCTGACCGCGCAGGATCAGGATCAGGCGCGCGAAGATGTCCTCTTCAGAAGGCCCCTGCCTTTCGAAGACCGGCGGCGAGAATTTCGCGAAGCTGCGGACAGCGTTGGCCATGAAGGTCAGTTCGTATTGCTCCTCTTCGAGACCGGAGGGCGGAGGCAGGATCACGTCGGCATGCCGCGTCGTCTCGTTGACGTAGATGTCGAGCGCGAGATGGAAGTCCAGAGCCGCGAAGGCGCGATCGAGCCGTTCGCTGTTGGGATAGGAACGGACAGGATTCGAAGCGACCGTGATGACGGCGCGCACCTGGCCTTCTCCCGGCGTCTCCATCTCGTCGGCGAGACCCGCCGCGGGAAACTCGCCGTTCACTTCGGGATGGCCCTTCACGCGGCTCTTCCAGCGACCGGTCTGGAATCCGCGCCCCCCCGGCTCCCGATCGTCGATTCGCGAGGCGACGGGGGACGCCGTCATGACACCCCCGGGCCGGTCGAAATTGCCCGTCAGGATGTTGAGGATCGCCGTCATCCAGGCAGTCGCCGCACCGAACTCGACGGTATGCGCCCCCATCCGCCCGTAGACGGCGCCGGCGGCTGCATTGACGAGCTGGCGCGCCTGGCGCCGCGTCGTCTCGGCGTCGATCCCGCAGATCGGGGCGACACGCTCCGGCGTGAAGTCGGCGACGAGATCGCGGATCTCGTCCACGCCCTCGACCCAGGGTTCGAGGCGACCGATCGAGACCCGATCCTCCTCGAAGAGTGTATGGACGAGGGCGGCGAGCCAGAAGACGTCCGTGCCGGGACGGATGAAGAGATGCTCGTCCGCCCTTGCAGCGGTCTCGGTCCGACGCGGATCAACGACCACGAGCCGCGCACCACGCGCGGGCATCGCCTTCAGGCGACCCGGGAAATCGGGTGCCGTGACGAGGCTGCCGTTGGACGCCATGGGATTGGCACCCAGCATGAGCAGGTGATCCGTGCGATCGATGTCGGGCAGAGGGAAGACGCTCGGATCACCCCAGAGAAGGCCCGACACGAGATGCTGGGGCATCTGATCGAGGGTCGAAGCCGAATAGAGATTGAAACTGCCCGCTGCCAGCACGAAGGGCCGGACATAGAGACTCGTCGATAGATGATGGACGATGGGATTGCCCAGGAGAAGGGCGAGGGACTGTCGGCTGTGTTCCTCGAAGAAGCCGCCCAGGCGCCTTTCGATCTCCTCGAAGGCTTCTTCCCAGGTCGCCTCTTCGAGTCGTCCGTCGCGTCGAACCAATGGCGTTCGCAGACGGTCGGGATCGTGGTGGAGCTCGCCGAGGGTCGACCCCTTGGGACAGATGAAGCCGCGGCTGAAGGGATCCTGCTTGTCGCCACGGACGCGGACGACACGGTCGCCCTCGACCTCGATCGCGACGCCACAGGTCGCTTCGCAAAGAGGGCAGGTCCGGTAGGCGGTGCGTCGCTTCGTCCCGGTCGGGTCCGGGGTGGTTTCGGGGGCCATGAAGATTCTCTCCTCGGGAGGTGACGATCGTCCATTCTAGTCGATTCCGGGCCGGCGTAAGCCCCCGATGGAGCGGTTGAATCACGTGCGCCCCCGCGTGCTAGCCTGATGGGGTTCCGCGCCCCTGCGAGGACCTGGTCTGCCTGACGACCGGGAGCCGCTGGACCCTGGTCGATAGGAATCCGATGCGCTCCAAGAAGATGCAACCCGTGCTCATCCTGGCGGCGACCGCCCTGATCGTGCTCGTTCTCGTTCTCGTGCGACGCAAACCCGAAGAGCATCCGCCTCCCCGACTGGCGCCCCTCGTTCGCGTGACCGTCGCCGAGCCGACCGGGCATCGTTTCTTCGTGACGGCCCATGGTTCCGTATCGCCCCGAACGGAGAGCGATCTCGTTCCGCAGGTATCGGGAGAGGTTCTCTGGATCGCCCCTTCGCTTGCTGCCGGAGGCTTCTTCGAGAAGGGCGACGTGCTCGCGCGGATCGACACCGCCGACTACAAGGTCGAACGCGAAGCGGCCCGTGCCGCGGTCGCGCGTGCGGAGAGCGAGTATCGTCGGGCGAAGAAGGAACTCGACCGACAGCGAAGTCTCGCCGATCGTTCGGTCGCGAGTCAGTCGCGGATCGACGACGCCGAGAATGCTTTTCGCGTGGCGGAGGCGGGTCTACGGGAGGCGCGCGCGAGACTCGAACGGGCCGATCGGGATCTCGCCCGAACGAATCTGACGGCGCCCTATCGCGGGCGCGTCCGTAGCAAGCAGGTCGACGTCGGTCAGTTCGTGACACGCGGAACCCCGATCGCCCGGGTCTTCGCCGTCGACTATGCCGAGGTCCGACTGCCGATTCCCGATCGCGATCTCGCCTTTCTCGACGTTCCCCTGATCCCGGTCCTGTGGAACGAGGACGAGAAGCGGAACGCGGGCGAGGCGGGCTCCCCGGTCCATCTGTCCGCCGAGTTCGCCGGCGGAATCCATCGTTGGGAGGGAACCCTCGTACGAACCGAAGCCGAACTCGACCCACGCAGCCGGATGGTCCATCTCGTGGCCCGGATCTCGGATCCCTACGGACTCGAACCGATTCTCGGCGGGCGTCGGAAGTCGGGTGACCCGTCCGCTCTCGGATCGGAGTCCGATACGCCCCCGGAAGAGGAGACCGGCATCGATCATGACGAGGGTGGGGCGACCGATCGCTCCGACACCCGAAGAGCCTCCGAGGAAGTGCCCCTCAGCGTCGGTCTCTTCGTCAAGGCGGAGATCGAGGGTCGACGGGTCGACCATGCCTTCGTGCTGCCCCGGGATGCCCTTCGCGGAGATGGACTCGTCTATGTCATCGATCCGGAGGACCGTCTCCGTTTCCGGACGGTCGAGGTCCTTCGGACAGAGCGGGATCGATTCGTGGTCGGAGACGGGCTGGAAGCGGGAGATCGCGTCTGCACCTCGCCTCTTCAGGCCGTGCTCGACGGCATGCAGGTCCGGGTCATCGAAGACGCCCGGAACGAGTCGGATGGAAGCCTGGCCATGAGGTCGTCGGACCGGCTCGACGAAACACGCGAGACGCTTCCGTGAAGGGCATGATCGCCTGGTTCGCACGGAACCATGTCGCTGCCAACCTGCTGATGGCGACGATGGCGGTCGGTGGTCTGGTCAGCCTCCCCAACATCCAGCAGAAGACGTTTCCCGATATCGACATCAACGTCATCGCGATCGGCGTGACCTATCTCGGGGCCGCACCCGAAGAGGTCGAATCCGGCGTCTGCGTCCGGATCGAGGAGGAGATCAACGGACTGAACGGGATCAAGAAGATCACTTCCTCTGCGGCTGAAGGCGCCTGCGGCGTCAGCGCCGAGCTGATGGACGGCTACCCGGTCGATCGCGCACTCTCCGAGATCAAGAATGCCGTCGACTCGATCACGACCTTCCCCGCGGAGACCGAGAAACCGATCGTGAGCCATGTCGAGATCAAGCGTACGATCCTGCAGATCGCCGTCAGTGCCGACGCCAGCGAGAAGGCGCTCAAGGTCTTCGGCGAACGCCTCCGGGACGCGATCGCGAGTCTGCCCGACATCACCCAGGTCGAACTCAAGAACGCCCGGGACTACGAGATCTCGATCGAGGTCCCCGAAGCAGCACTCCAGCGATTCGGTCTGACCTTCGACGAAGTCGTGGCTGCCGTTCGGCGGGGTTCACTCGATCGGCCGGGCGGATCGATCAAGACGAGCGGCGGCGAGATCCTGCTCCGGACGAAAGGGCAGGCCTATACGGGCCGGGATTTCGAGGAGATCGTGCTTCGGACGGACGCGGATGGAACGCGCCTCCTCCTTTCCGACGTCGCGAACATCGTCGACGGTTTCGACGAGGAGGACCGTTACGCTTTCTTCGACGGGAATCCGGCGGTCAGCATCAAGGTCTTCCGGGTCGGCGACCAGAAGGTCCTCGACCTCGTCGATACGGTCCGTGCCGAACTCGACGCCCTTCGCAGCCGTCTGCCCGAAGGCCTCTCCCTCACGGTCTGGCAGAACGCCGCCCGCACGCTCCGTGACCGGCTCGACATCCTGATCAAGAACGGCATCGGCGGGTTCGTTCTCGTCTTCATCGTACTCGCGCTCTTCCTCCGCACGAGACTCGCGATCTGGGTCAGCCTCGGCGTCCCGCTGTCGATCCTCGGTGCGCTCTTCGTGTTCCCGATCTCCGGGATCTCGATCAACGTGATCTCGCTCTTCGCCTTCATCATGGTCCTCGGTCTGCTCGTCGATGACGCGGTCGTCGTGGGCGAGAACGTCCATCGCCATCAGGAAGGCGCGGAAGATCCCCTCGAAGCCTCGATCATCGGTGCCCAGGAAGTCGCCATTCCCGTCATCTTCGGCGTGCTGACGACGATCGCCGCTTTCGGCCCGATGATCTTCGCACCGGGCACGATGGGACAGATCTTCAGCGTGATCGGCCTGTCGGCAGTCCTCTGTCTGTTGTTCTCGGTGGTCGAATCCCAGCTCGTGCTTCCCGCGCATCTCGGCCACATGAAATGGGACGAACCCGCCGACATCGAGCGACAGAGCCGGCTCCGGGCGAGTTGGAAGCGCCTCCAGGCACGGACCTCGGCCGGCCTCAGCCGCTTCGCACACGAGCGCTACCGACCGCTCCTCGACCGCGCGTTGGCGGCCCGTTACGCCATCATCGCGGCCGGCGTCGGCATCCTCGTCGTGTCCCTTGCAACGGTGATCCTCGGAATCGGCTCCGCGAAGATGAATTTTTCGTTCTTTCCGCCGATCGAGAGCGACTATGTGACCGCCTCCCTCGTGATGCCCCAGGGCACGCCCGTGGAGGAGACGGAACATTCCGCCCGTCTCCTGCTCGATGCCGCACGACGCATGAAGGCAGGACTCGACGAAGAGGGCTTCCTCGTCGAGGGTGAATCCCTCGTGAAGCACATCCTCTTCTCCGTCGGAGAACAGCCGATGAGCGGCGGAGGCGGACCCGGGGACACCGCCGGTGCGAGCGGAAGCCACGTCGCCGAGGTCAGCATCGCGATCCAATCGGGCGACGATCGGCCGATCAGTGCAGCGGAGATCAAGCGGCGTTGGCGCAGCCTGACGCCGCCGATTCCCGGGGCCGTCGAGTTGACCTTCAGTGCCGATCTCTTCAGCGCGGGAGATCCGATCGACATCCAGCTCCGTTCGAATGACGTCGATCAACTCCGCGATGCCGCCGACCGGCTGAAAACCCGGCTTGCCGAGTACCCCGGCGTCTCCGATATCAACGATTCCTTTCGAGAGGGCAAGAAGGAGATCAAGCTCGACATCCTGCCCGCCGCCCAGTCCCTCGGACTCACTCTCGACGATCTTTCGAGGCAGGTCCGCCAGGCCTTCTACGGCGAGGAGGCCCAGCGCATCCAGCGTGGACGCGACGACGTCCGGGTGATGATCCGCTACCCGAGGGAGGCGCGCCGCTCCCTCGCGGACCTCGAGAACCTGCGGATTCGAACGCCCGGTGGAGGGGAGGTCCCCTTCTACGCGGTCGCGAAAGCGGAACTCGGTCGCGGCTACGCGACGATCAAGCGGAGCAACCGCCAGCGCGTGATCGACGTGACGGCGGACGTCGACGCCAAGCAGATCGCGGCAGGCGATATCATCACCGACCTCGAGAAGGAATTCATCCCACTCCTCACGGCGGACTACCCCGGCCTCACCTACTCTCTCGAAGGCGAGCAGGCGGAACAGGCCGAAAGCATGCTGGGCCTCTTCAGGAACTATCTGGTCGCGCTCCTCGCGATCTACGCGCTTCTCGCGATTCCCCTGCGCTCCTACATCCAGCCCCTCATCATCATGGCGGTCATTCCCTTCGGCCTGGTCGGCGCGATCTTCGGCCATTGGTTCATGTATTTCGCGCGCGAGATCTTCACGGACCAGACCTTCAACTTCTCGATGATGTCGATCTTCGGATTCGTGGCACTGACGGGGGTCGTCGTCAACTCGAGTCTCGTTCTCGTCCACTACATCAACGAGCGGCGTGCGAAGGGGGTCGCCCTCGAACAGGCCGTGCGCGAAGCCGGCGTTGCCCGTTTCCGCCCGATCGTCCTCACGTCGATCACGACCTTCGTCGGCCTCGTTCCGATCCTCCGGGAAGGGAGCGTCTCGGCCCAGTTCCTGATCCCGATGGCCACTTCGCTCGGCTTCGGGGTCATCTTCGGCTCGACGATCTCCCTCTTCCTGGTCCCCAGCAGCTACCTCGTGATCGAAGATGCGAAGGCCCGGCTTTCACGCGTGAAAGCCGGGACGCCCCGTCAGGACCCCGCGCGGAACGAGATCGAACCGCTTCCCCTGCGGCGAAGGGGCTGAATCCCCGGCCTGCCATGGCTACAGGATTTCTTCCGCCACGATCTCGAGCGCTTCGGGCTGCATCGCGCCGAGCAGCATCGTACCGACCTCCCGCCGCTTCCCCGCCTCCTTCCAGGCCTGGAGTCGATCGCGGATCTTGTCCTTCGGGCCAACGAGATGGACGGCATCGACGAGTTCGTCGGGGACCGCCGCCATCGCTTCCTTCTTCTTTCCGGAGAGGAAGAGATCCTGGATCTCGACGGCCGCCTCTTCGAACCCGAGCCGCTTCGTATAGTCGTTGTAGAAATTCTTGTTGCGCGCGCCCATCCCGCCGATGTATTGCGCCATGTTCGCCTTGACCGGCACCATGGCCTTCTCGACATCGTCACTCACGATGACCGTGCAGGAGGTCATGACGTCGAAGTTCTCGAGACTCTTGCCACGTCCTGCACGCGCGAATCCCTTCTCGAGATGCGGCTTCAGGATCTCGTCGTAGCGTTCGGGATCGAACATCATCGGGATGACACCATCCGCGACTTCCGCCGCACAGGCCAATCCGTTCGGGCTGATCGAGGCGGTATAGATCGGGATGCTGGGATCTCCGTGAAGGATGCTCTTGAGCGGCTTTCCGAGGCCGGTCGTGCCCTCCCCCTTGCAGGGAATCTCGTAGTGGGTGCCCGAGAATTCGAGCGGCTTCTCGCGCTCCCAGATCTGGCGCACGATCTGGATGTACTCGCGCGTGCGTGTGAGTGGCTTTCCGTAGGGCACGCCGTGGAAGCCCTCGACGACCTGGGGACCCGAGGGCCCGAGGCCGAGCTTGAATCGCCCTCCGGAGAGTTGATGGAGGGAAGTCGCGGTCATCGCGGTCATGGCCGGTGTACGCGCCGGCATCTGCATGATCGCCGTCCCGACGTGGATCGTCTCCGTCTTCGCGGCGATCCAGGTCGCCGTCGTGACCGCATCGTTTCCGTAGGCCTCCGCGGTCCAGGTCGAGTCGAATCCGAGCCTTTCCGCGTGGCGGATCAGTTCGAGATCGAGCTTGACGCGAGGACCGAAGGTCATGGCACCGAGGGCGAGCTTCATCGTAGGAATCTCCTTGACTGTCGTTCCGCTCTCCGTTCGGATCGGTCCGTCGCGGCCGTCTTCGAGGTCGTCCTCCGACCTCCTTCCGCGGACCGATCGGATCGAAGGCGGATCATCGTTGTAGCGATTTCCGGGCTTTCTCCGCGAAGTTCCGGGCACCTTCCGGGTCCTTCAGCAGGTTCTCCACCTTGAAAGGCACTTCGATTCCCCGCTGGCAGGCGGGTCGTGCTCGAATCTCATCCAGCCATCTCCGCAAGGCGGGAAGGCCCTCGATCGAAACGCCCGACCATTTGTGGGTTCGTACCCAGCACCAGTTGGCGATGTCGGCGATCGTGAAGTCCGGCCCCGCCAGCCACTCGGACTCCCCGAGCCTGCGCTCCAGGACTTCGAAAAGTCGGCGGCTTTCGTTCTGATAGCGATCGATGGCAGGTTGGATCCTTTCCGGAAAATAGCGATGAAAGACGTTGGCCTGGCCCATCATCGGACCGACACCCCCCATCTGGAACATCAACCATTGGATCGTTCGCGATCGACCGCGAGCATCGGAGGGCAGGAGTCGATCCGTCTTCTCGGCCAGATAGATCATGATCGCGCCCGTCTCGAAGACGGCGAAGGGCTCGCCGTCCGCCTCCTTCCCACAGCCCTCTCGATCGACGATGACGGGGATTCGTCCATTCGGATTGAGTTCCAGGAACCAATCCTGCTTCTGTGTGTTCTTCGCCAGATCGATCGGATGGACTTCATAAGGCAGTCCGAGCTCCTCGAGCGTCACGGAAGCCTTGTGTCCGTTCGGAGTCGGAGAGGTATACAGGTCGATCACTCGAGCGGTTCCTTCAGCGCCGCGAGGCATCCCGTTCGTTCGAGTACGGAATCGAGCTGGTCGCGATTCTCCGTCCGGGCATATTTGTCGCGGAGTTCCCGGAGCGACTTGGCATGGTATTTCTGTGGCTTCTGCATGAAGACCTTTCCATCGAGTTCGACACTGAACTCCTCGTCACCGGCTGCGATGGCCAGGGCATTCGCGACCGACCACGGGCAGAAGAGAGCACCGACCTGGCTCTTCAAGAAGGGCTCGAGTGTCGATTCGAGGCTCGACCATTCCTCGAATCCGCCCTCGCTCCGGGGCCAGAGGAGCCGATGGATCCAGTCGAGCAGATTCGAAGTCGATCCCTCGATCCAGGCTGCGGCGGTCGGATCCGTCCAGGCATTGTAGATCTGACCCCAGAGTCCGAAGTCCGCGAAGGACGGCTGTCCACCGAAGAGATAGGGACGCTTCGCGAGATGCACATCGAGCAGCCCGATCGCCTCCCGGAACGAGGCCTCGATCTGGGGTGCCGTCGTCTCGTTCGAACCGACGAAGAAGACGCGACCCGTCATGCGCTCGATGATCTGATCCCGGACCGCGAGCCTCGCCTCCTCGTTGCCCTTCGGGACCATCAGCGCGGCAATCCGCCCCCCCGCACTCAGCCGATCCTCTTCCCTCGCCCATCGCAGATGGAACATCCATTTGTTGCCCCATTCGTCACCGAACTCTTCGAGCAGGAGGGAGACGAAATGGGAGACGGGATCCGGGGGATGGACCGAAGGATCGGGAAAGAGCGCCTCCATGCGTTCCATGATCGGTGTCGAGTCCTGGAGGCCCTCCTCCTCGGGTGTCACGACGAGCGGGATGATCGGAATCTTCGCGTACTTCTGGTAGTCGGCCATCGTAGTGGCATTCCGCACGATCCAGCGGTGGGGAATCCGCTTGTATCGGAAATAGGAACGGACCTTGACCGAAAAGGGCGAGAGTTCGACACCGAAGACGCGGTAGGGATCGGACATCGAGGAGTTCCTCCAATCGGGCTGACGGGACGAGCGCGGGCGCTGACCGCCAACCGGAACACGGCGAACGCGCATTCACGATCGCATATTGACATCTCCGGTGCCAATAGTGTGCCGGGCACGTCGATCGAATGCCCTTCTTCGCAGCCTGCTAGAGCCGCACCTGCCCCGAGTCGATGCGCTCCCGGATGCCGACATCCAGGGGAACGTATCGCCCCTTCTCCGGGTCCCGGAAATAGAGCGGATCCGTCAGGGTCGCGGGGTCGTAGGCTTCCCGGACCAGATCGACCTTCCTGTGCTTGAAGGTCCCCGTGATCTCCATCTGGGGAAGGATCCGCACGAAGATCGGTCGGGCGTAGGACGCCAGGCCCTCTTCGACGACGCGACCGAGGGCGTCGATGTCGAAGTCGTCGTTCGTCACGATCGCCGCCATTCCGGCCCGACCATCCGTTCCGGGAATCGTCACGCCATAGACGTTCACTTCCTCGACGCCCGGCGCGCTCGAGATCACCTCGGCGACCTCGCTGGTCGCGACGTTCTCTCCTTTCCATCGGAACGTATCCCCGATCCGGTCCACG
>DRKE01000189.1 GCA_011051925.1 Deltaproteobacteria bacterium | reverse complement strand
GCGTTTCATCGACACCTGGCGACGGGTCGGGCAGGGACCTTTCAAGGAGGGCGTCTACGATGCTGCTTGAAGCCAGAGACGGATCGGCGGTACGGGTCGAAGACCGGTTCACCCGCGTCGCGGACGATGAGGCGCTGCCCGAGCACGGGGCCATCCTGGTCTCGCTCTCGCGATTCATCGACGAGCGGGATGCGCTGCTCGCCCGAGACGGCGAGCTGGGTGTATGGCTGCGTTCCGATGAGACGCCCGCCGGACTCGAGAAGGATCTCGGGCGGATCGCCCTGGTGGCACTCGATTTCCCGGTCTTCTCGGACGGACGCGCCTATTCTTCGGCGCGGATCCTGAGGGAGCGCTTCGGCTACGAAGGCGAGTTGCGCGCGGTGGGGGACGTCCTTTGTGAGCAGCTGCCCTTCATGCTGCGCAGTGGCTTCGATCGCTTCGAGATGGCGAGTCCCCGGGCACTCGAGGAGTTCGAGTCCGTCGTTCGCGAGGTGGGCGTGGTCTATCAGCCGACGGGAGACGGTCGAATGACCGCCATCGAGGCCCGGACGGGATGGCGCCGCGCGAACCCGGCGAACGAAGATGCCCGCGGGTAGGTTCTTCGAACGATTCCCACCGATCGGGTCGAGGCGGAATGCCGGGAAAAGGCGGGCAAGGTGCGGCCAGCGGCCGTGGTCGGCCATCGAACGCGAAAGGGCCGACCGCTCGTTCTGCGGCGAAGACGTGTATCGTTGCGGGGCCTCCGGATGGCGGATGGCGCGGGGGGGCGAATGAGACCGACCGGAACGGATGGATGGGGGGACCGATCGATGGGGAAGAGGGGGAAGCAGGCGTGATCGAAGCGCGGGACGGGTTCCTCGGCACGATCGGGCATACGCCCATGATCCGACTGGCCGGTGCTTCCCGGGCGACGGGATGCGAGATCCTGGGGAAGGCCGAGTTCCTGAATCCCGGTGGTTCCATCAAGGACCGGGCGGCGCTCGCCATCGTCGAGGATGCCGAACGGAGCGGGGCGCTCCGACCCGGCGGCGTGATCGTCGAGGGAACGGCCGGCAACACGGGGATCGGATTGGCACTCGTGGGCAACGCCCGGGGCTACCGCACGGTCATCGTGATCCCCGAAACCCAGAGCCAAGAGAAGAAGGACATGCTCCGGCTCTGTGGTGCGGATCTGCGCGAGGTGCCCGCGAAGCCCTACAAGGATCCGGAGAACTATGTCCACGTGTCCCGGCGACTGGCAGAGGAGTTCGCCGAGTCGACGCCCGAAGGGGCCATCTGGGCCAATCAATTCGACAACGTCGCGAATCGCGAGGGACACCGGCAGACGACGGGCCGGGAGATCTGGGAGCAGACGGGGGGCCGGGTCGACGCGTTCATCTGTGCTGCGGGAACGGGCGGGACGGTGGCCGGAGTCGGGCTCGCTCTCAAGGAACGGAATCCGGATGTCGTGATCGGTCTCGCCGATCCGATGGGGGCGGCTCTCTACCACTACTACGAGCATGGCGAGCTGAAATCCGAGGGCACCTCGATCAGCGAGGGCATCGGACAGGGCCGCATCACGGCGAATCTCGAGGGTGCTCCGATCGACGTGGCCTTCCAGATCCCGGACGACGAATGGCTACCGATCGCCTTCCGGCTTCTCAAGGAGGAGGGGTTGTGTCTGGGGGGGTCGAGTGGCGTGAACGTCGCGGGCGCGATCCGTCTCGCTGAACGCCTCGGGCCGGGACACACGATCGTGACGATCCTGGCCGATTCCGGTACGCGCTACATGAGCAAGATGTTCAATCCGGACTTCCTGAAGGAGAAGGGATTGCCGGCGCCGGATTGGCTCTGAGATTTCAGATCGGCTCCCAGCGCATCTTCCCCCCGTTCGTGGGGACGGCCCGTACGCGCCCGTCTTCTTCGAGCTTCTTCAGATGGGACATGACCGATTGCGCCGCTGCGGGGTGGAGGCGTTCCGGATAGCCGACGTAGATCCGGCGGACCATCGCCATCGCGTCGCGATCCCCCTCGGCGAGTGCCGCGAGGACCTGCTGTTCGCGTTCCCGACGATGCTGCAGGGTTTCCGCGATCTTCTGCCTTCCGTTCCGGATGCAGGGGCCATGGGCGGGGTAGATCGCGTCGGGCGCTTCGCTGCCGAGTCGCTCGAGGGATTCCATGTAGTCCACCAGGCTGCCGGATTCCGAGGGGATCACCGTCGTCCCGATCCCGAGGACATTGTCTCCACTGAACAGGTTCCGCTCCTCTTCGAGCAGGAAGCAGAGATGATCCGGAGAATGCCCGGGTGTGAAGAGGGCGCGCAGGCGAGCGCCCTCGGTCTCGACGACGTCCCCGTCGCCGAGGATTTCGAAGGGCCCCTCGGCTCCGTCGTCGGGATGGGCGATGCGGCCGCGCGCATCCGGAGCGGCCGGATCGGAAGGGGGCCACGGCTGTTTGTAGACGGGAATCGGGCCGAAATGGGCACGCACCTGGCGGACACCCCCGATGTGATCGGGATGTGCATGGGTGAGGACGATGCCCTCGATTTCCCGGCAGCCGAGTCCGGCGATCGCTTCTTCGAGGATCGGCATGTATTCAGCGTGCCCCGAGCCGGTATCGAGCAGCAAGCGTCGCGGGCCGGTTCCGACCAGGTAGGTGTTCGTCCCGGGGCCCGTGAAGAGCCCCGGGTTCTGGCCCAGGACGGCGGTGACGCGGGTCGAGAGGGTTTCGACGTCGGGCAGTCGGGTGCCCTCGAGGATCGGCGGTTCGTTGGCGCTCATCGGGCCTCGCGCGGGGCATTGGCCGTTCGCAGGATCATTCGCCGGCCACCGTCATGCGGGCGATCCGGATCGGCGGAGACGCGGTGCGGCCGCGCCACTCGAGTTCGCCGCCGACGCGGTCGATCTTCTCGAGCATGTCGCCCAGGTTGCCCGCGATCGTGATCTCCTCGACGGGATGGACGATCTCGCCTTTCTCGATCCAGAGCCCCGCAGCGCCGCGGGAGTAGTCGCCCGTCGTCGGATTGAAGCCCATCCCGATCAGCTCCGTCACGAGCAGGCCCCGGTCGATCTCGCCGATCAGCTCCTCGAGTGATCCCTCCCCGGGCTCGAGCCAGAGATTGGTCGTGCCGACATGGGGACCCGACCCGACACCGCGGCTGGCATTGCCCGTCGACTTCATGCCGAGCTTGCGGGCGGAATAGCAGTCGAGCAGCCAGGTCTGGAGTCGGCCCCGATCGATGAGCACGTTCCGGCGCGTCGCGAGTCCTTCCCCGTCGAAGGGCCTGCTTCCGAGGCCCCCGGGCAACCGGCCATCATCGATCAACGTCACCCGCTCGCTGGCGATCGTGTCGCCGAGACGATCGGCCAGGAAACTCGATTCCCGATAGATCGCGTAACCGCTCAGACAGGAGGCGAGCTGCCCGATCAGGCTTGGTGCCGTGATGCCGTCGAAGAGGACCGGTACCTCGCAGGTCGGAACGCGCCTGGCGCCGAGTCTCCGGAGTGCCCGTTCGGCCGCCTTCCGGCCGACGCTGACCGGATCCTCGAGATCGGCCAGGCGACGACCCGTCGTCATCCAATAGTCGCGCTGCATCGAGTCGCCTTCCCGGGCCAGGGGTTCGGCGAAGAGTCCATGGGAAGCGGATTCATAGCTCGCCAGGAAACCTCGGCTGTTGGCGTAGAGGATCCGTGCGAAACCGGAACTGGCCTGGCTGCCTTCCGAATTGTCGATCCGGGGATCCGCCTCGCGTGCGGCCCTTTCTGCCCGTCGGGCATCTTCGATCCGTGCTTCGAGCGGGACCGCCAGGTCTTCGGGATCGAAAAGGGCGAGATCGGGAATCGGATCGGCAAAGCCTTCCTCGGGCAGGCCGGCGGCGGGGTCGGGCGCCGTCTCGCGCGCCAGGGCGACGGCCTCTTCGGCCATCCGGTCGACGGCATCCGCGTCCAGATCGCTCGTCGACACGATGGCCGTTCGGAGTCCATCCTTGCCCTCCACGAGGGCGCGGATGCCGAGCCCCCGTTCCCGGGCCTGTTTGACGAATTCGATCTCGTCACCCCGGACGCGGACCTCACGCTCATCGCTCCGAGCGAGCACGGCATCGACCTGCCGGGCGCCCGCGCGCTCCGCACGATCGATCGCGCGCAGGACGACCGACTCCATTTCGCGGATCCCTTCCTCCCGGCTCATCCTTCGGTGCCTCCGACCGTGAGTGCGTCGATTCGGATCGTCGGCAATCCGACGCCGACGGGAACGCCCTGTCCATCCTTCCCACACGTGCCGACGCCCTCGTCGAGGGCGAGATCATGTCCGATGCGACTGACCCGGGTGAGAACGTCGGGTCCGTTGCCGATCAGGGTGGCCCCCTTGACCGGGGCGCCGATGCGCCCGTTCTCGATCCGATAGGCCTCGCTTGCGGTGAAGACGAACTTGCCACTCGTGATGTCGACCTGGCCACCGCCGAAGGAGACCGCATAGAGGCCGTTGTCGACGGATCGCAGGATCTCCTCGGGGTCATCTTCGCCCGCGAGCATGAAGGTATTGGTCATGCGGGGCAGGGGCACGTGGGCATGGCTCTCGCGGCGTCCATTGCCGGTCGGCTCGGCGCCCATGAGCTTCGCGTTCAGGCGGTCCTGCATGTAGCCGACCAGGATACCGTTCTCGATCAGGACATTGCGCCGGGTCGGGGTCCCCTCGTCGTCGACGTTGAGCGAGCCCCGGCGCCCGGGCAGCGTGCCGTCGTCCACGACCGTCACGCCCTCGGAAGCCACCCGCTGTCCGAGGCGATCCGAGAAGGCGGATGTCCTCTTGCGATTGAAATCGCCTTCAAGCCCGTGGCCGATGGCTTCGTGGAGCAGGATTCCCGGCCAGCCCGGTCCGAGGACCACATTCATCACGCCGGCGGGGCAGGGCTCCGCTTCGAGATTCAGGAGCGCGACGCGCACCGCCT
>DRKE01000188.1 GCA_011051925.1 Deltaproteobacteria bacterium | reverse complement strand
CGAAGGGCGCGGACCGGCACGCGTGGATGGCTCGACGCTGCCCGCCTTCACGCTCGGACAGAGGGGATACATCCTGCACAACGTCAGCCTGGCCTACAGCCCGCGCGATTCGGGCATCAGGCTGACCGGATGGTGCCGCAATGTCCTGGACGAGCGGGTCAAGAGCTATGCCTTCGACGTATCCCGGTTTCGCGGGGTCATCATCAACTTCGTGAAGGACCCGCGCAGCTGCGGAGCCGATATCGCCTTCACCTGGTAGCGATCGGGAAACGGACCGTCATAGCGGACGCCGACCCTGCCGCCGATCGGATTCCGGGACTCGGATGGACGGGTCCTGACCCGGAAAATCGAAGGGCCCGATCAGGGAATCGAATAGCCCAGAGCGCGCAGCTGATTGAGTTCCATCTCGTCGATCTGGAGTTCCTGGGGCCCGCTTTCCCATCGCGAAGGCTCGTCGCGGAAGGCGGCGGCGATCTTCTTGAGTCTCGCCGTCGTGTCGGGATCCTTCTTCGCCAGGTTGACGCGTTCCAGGGGATCCGTTTCCGAATCGAAGAGCGAGGCGATCCAGGGGCCGTGCTCCTTCCCGACGACGAAGCGCAAGGGTCCTTCCACGACCGCGACCGAAGGCTGGGGCTTGACTCCCCGGCTCCCCCAGGTCTGATCGAGATAGGCGAAGGCCCGATAGGGTTCCTCTCCGGGTACTCCGGATTCGCGCTGGCCTCCGGCGAGGATCTCGTCGCGACGGGAGACTCCATCGACCTCGTCCGGAAAGGAAAGGCCCATGAGGTCGAGAACGGTCGGCCAGAGATCCACGTTCGCCGTCCGGTTCGGGAGCACGATCCCTTCCTCGAGCCGGAAGGGAAAGCTCAGGATGAGGGGAACCTCGGTGGTTTCACGATGGATGGCGCGCGCATGGCCTTCGAGGCCCCTTTCCCCGAAGGCCTCGCCGTGGTCGGCGCCAATGACGACGAGCGTGTTCTCCAGGAGCCCCTGGCGACCGAGTTCGGCGAAGAGCGATTCGAGAACGTCGTCGACGTGGCGGATCGCGTTGTCGTAGATGTCGAGATTCGTCGTTCCGAAGAGCGCGGACTCGGCCGTGTAGGTGTACTCGTGTACGTCCATCATGTGGAGATAGAGCATCCAGCGCTCGCTCTTGTGGAGTCGCAGGAACTCGGCTGCCGTCGAGACGAGGTCGAGATCGGTTCCCTGGGTCGTCAGGGTCGGGTTCTCCCGCCGGATCGACAGGGGCACGATGCTGGGCGTCGGCTTGATGTAGATGTCGAATCCCTGCTCGAAGCCGAAATAGCCGCTCACCCAGCCGTTCCGGTAGATTCCGGTCGTCGTGAAGCCATGGTCACGGAAGACCTCCGCCGGCATCTCGGCTTCGGGCGGCAGGGCGTGATTGAATCGCGTGATGCCCGTATGAGGCGGGTAGAGTCCGGTCCAGAGCGAGGCCATCGAGCATTTCGTCCAGGAGGATTGGGCGAGATGGC
Organism: Deltaproteobacteria bacterium; assembly: GCA_011051925.1. Taxonomy (GTDB): domain Bacteria; phylum Myxococcota_A; class UBA9160; order UBA9160; family UBA4427; genus UBA4427. The sequence goes on along the minus strand of DRKE01000188.1, from coordinate 4,209 downwards.
GGGCGAAACGAACCCCTCGGTCGGCAATCGTGTCGAGAAACGGAGTGGTGTCGCGTTCGTATCCGTAACTCCCCAGGTGATCCGCACGCAGCGTGTCGATCAGCACGAAGAGCACGTTCGTATCGTCCCGATCGGCAAAGGCACGGATGTCGTCGAGGGTTCCGATCGGGCGGGGATCGGGATCGACGTCCGGGACGTGGATTTCGATGATGGTCGACAGATAGACCGCCACGACGATCACGGCTGCCAGGATCCAGGGCCAGCGTTGCGAGAGCAGGTGGGTCATCACGGAAGGCGACTCTAGCTCCGATCCGCGAACCGCACGAGCACGCGGCGGGAACACATGGATGAAGGCACGGATCGTGCGGTCCGGGAGCCCAGCCGAGCCCTCCCCTCCTCTGTGCCCCGAAGATCGAATATAGTCTGCGCCATGCAACGAGAACACGTCGACCGAAAACGATCGGGTCGCGCAACGCATCTTCCGAGGCGTCGCTCCCGGCAAATCCTCGCATGGCTCGTCATCGGTTCGATCCTGGCACTCCACGGCTGCGGCCAGCCGGACTCGATGAGTCTGGACGAGATCGACGCACTACAGGCCCAGGGGCGATGGCAGGAGACGATCGAACCCCTGCGGAAGAGGGTCGATGCCGGGAGTCACGATCCAGGGGTCCTGCTTCGCTACGGTGCGGCCCTTTCGCAGACGGGCGCGCAATCCCAGGCGTTCTGGCCCCTCCAGGAAGCCGCCCGGGATCCCGAGTTCTTCATTCCGGCGACGATGAGGTTGGCCTACGGAGCCTTCAATACGGGCAACCACGATCTCGCCATCGAATTCCTCGGTGGCGTACTCGAGAAGGATCCAGAGCATCTCAGCGCATTGGAGATGCGAAGTCTTTCCCGGTTGTATACCCGGCGCGACTATCAAGGGGCGCTCGAGGATGCGGAACGGGCCCTCGAACTCGCTCCGGGGGCTGGTGACATGCAGTCGGCGAGGATCGTCGCATTGCTCGGCTTGAAGCGGATCGATGAAGCCCGGGAAGCGATCGACGCCTTCGATGCCGAAGCGGAGGCCGATGACGACGAAGGCGAAAGAGAAGGCGAGCGAGAAGAGTCGGGATCGATGTCGACCCAGGTTCGGGTCCTGGCCTGTGTCGGGCGGGCCAAGTTCGCGCAGGAGGACGGCAAGCCCGAGCTTGCAGCAGAGCGATTCTCGAAATGTGCCGACAAGTATCCGGCGGAGATGCTGGCTGTCGTGGAGGCTGCGAAATTCTTTGCCGATCGTGGCGAGATCGATCGGGTCGATGCGATCTATCGCAGGGCCTATGAGGCGGCGCCCGAGAACCGGACCTTCCGGGTCGCCATGGCACGTCGACGGCAGCTTCTGGGTCATCCCGAGGAGGCTCGCAAGATCCTGGAGGAAGCGGCGGATGCGGGTTATCCCGGCGCATTGATCGATCTCGCAGGCTTTCTGGCAGACCAGGGAGAAACGGACGACGCGATCGATGCCTATCGGCAGGCCCGGGCGCTGGGTGCCTCCGGCGCGAACTTCCTGCTCTCTTTCGGGGAACTCCTGATCTCGACCGGACAGTATGACGAAGCGCTGAGCATCGCCGAGGAAACGGGCCCGGAGAGCCACAAGGCATTCATTCGGGGCCGGGTCGCCCTCGCACGACACGAATACGAGAAGGCGCTCGATCTCTTCACGCGGGGCGTGCTTCTCTGGCCGGACAATGCGATCGCGCGGTACTACACGGCCCTGGCGGCCGAACGTGTGGGCGACATCGACCGGGCCATCGAGGAATACCGCAACGCGCTGCGGATCGATGCGGAAGCCGCGGATGCGCGTGTCCGGCTCGGAAGGTTGCATCTCGCGGAGGGGAATCCGGAAGCGGCTCTCTACATCATCCGCTACCGGGGCCAGGGAAACGAACGGATCCGGCGCAATTTCGACGAGCTGTCGGTCGAACTCGAAGGGATCGGCGCGATGGGTCAATTCGCCCAGTTGCCACCCGATCTCGTTTCCAGGATCCGATCGCCGACCGTCTGGGGCGAGGCGGTCGCGGCGGTGGCGCGGGGCCTGCGTCGCCACGAGGGGGATGCGGGCGTCGTGGCCCTGATCGAAGGGGCCGATCGTCTCGATCTGACCGTACCGAGTTCGGGGCCCGCGCTGCTCGAACTCGTGAAGAGTCTCGATTCGATGGGGCGTTTCGACGAGGCGATCGCCCGTGCACGGAATGCGGTCGAAGCGAATCCGGGCAACGCCGAACTCCAGTCGATCCTGGCCGAGGCGCTGCTGTCGTCGGGCCGACTGGCGGATGCAGAGGCGGCCTTCGGGAAGGTACTCGCCATCGACGGGGACTATCCGGCGGGTCTTCTCGGACGGGCCCGGATCGCCCTGGCCCGGAACCAGCCGGAGGCCGCGATCCGTTTCCTGGAGCCGCTGGCCGGATCTTCGAGCGAAGCGGCTCGATTGCGGGCGGAGGCCTTCACGCGGCTCGGTCGGCTGGACGAAGCCCGGATCGAGCTGGAAGCGGTGCTCGAGGCGGATCCCTTCGACGGAGCGAGTGCGCTCGCCATGGCGGAATTGGAACGGAGCCGGAAGGCGAGTGAAGAAACGATCGATCGATGGCTCGCCCGGGCGAAACGGTTCGGTGCCATGCCGTCCGGTGAAGGCGGGGATGCGCCCGCGTCCACGCCGGACTGAAGCGCGCCGGCTCGCCGGACCCGTCTTCAGGATCAGGAACCTTCGGGCCTGGGACGTTCCCTCATGCCCTCGCGACCCGCCGCGGTGAGCTTCGCCCGATAGTTCTCCGGCAGCTCGTGGGCGTCGATCCAGGCCATGGCCGCATCCTTGTCGTGAAGGATCCAGGCCCGGGCCATCCGGACGACCGATCCCCAGCGCTTCTCCGGGTCCTCGATCCGCAGGGCGAGGGCGAGCTCGTCTTCCCAGTCGAGTGCCGGATCGGTCTGCCGCGTCGCGCGATCCGCCTTGATCTTGATCAATTGGTGGGTCGCGGGTGCCAGCGAGGTTCCCAGGGCGTCGCCCTGGCTGCGAAGCCAGGCTTCGGCCTCCTCGGGCGCGCGATTGAACCAGAGGCCGAAGGTCTGGGCGACCGCCTGTTGCTGGTGTTTCGTCCGGTCGAAGCGATCGAGCCATGCGAGAACGGCGACGGGATCACTTCGGCCCCATCGCCGCGCCACGCGGCGCAAGAGGGTCTCCGAAGCGCCCTTCTCCTTCACGAGGCCTTCGACCCATCGTGCCGCCTTCTCCGGATCCAGTTCGGCGATGGCCGTCGCCACGCGCTGGAAGACGAATCGCCGGAAGCTTTCGGGTTTGTCCTGTGTGATCTCTTCGGCCCAGGTCTCGGCAGCATCCGGGCCGAGCTTCAGGACCTGGAGGCGGGTGAAGGTTCCGAGCGCCTGCTGTTGGAGTTTCGTATCGGGCAGACCCTGGATGAATTCCACGAGTCCTGGTCGACCCGACTCCTGCCAGCCGACGATGACGGGTTGCAGGGCCTCGACGTAGAATCCGGGGCCGGTCTTGTCGGCCGCGGCGAAGGTATCCACGGCCCGCTGTGGATCGTTCCGGGCCAGGGTACGGAGCACGGCGTATCGGATGCGGGGATGCTGCGCGACCCAGGACGCACGACTCCAGGCCAGGGCGCCTTCCGGGTCGAAGGGAACCCACCACTCGGCGACGAGGACGAGCTCGATGTCGCCCCGATCGACGAGTGCGTGGTCGTAGCCCTCGAGGACCTGCTGGGCCGCTTCCCGAGTCCGGGGCAGCTTCCGGAGCAATGCGGCGAATTCCTCGATGCTCTCGAGCCGGTCCTCGACCGTCAGGATGCGGTGGACCTCGTCCGGGATCGAAGCCACAGGTCCACCTGGATCCGATTTCGTCCCGGTATCGCAACCCGGGGCCGATGTGATCACCACGATCGCCAGAAGGACAGATCGCATCGAAGTCCAGAAAGGTCGTGTGGAAGGGAATGGGTCGCTCACAGAGGGTACTCCGTCGCCCCGCGGGGCGAAAATTTGATAGAACAGTTGATTTTGTCGGTTCTCTTGCGCCTGGTCATGATAGGATAATCGGACAACGGAACAGCCCTCGGAATCGGGTCTATCGCACTACGGGGATAGACGGACCCGGGCGCTGCATTCAAGGTGGAGAATCCATGTCCAGACGACAACGACTAGCGACACGCGCGTCTT
>DRKE01000187.1 GCA_011051925.1 Deltaproteobacteria bacterium | reverse complement strand
GTCACCGATGCAGCCCGACGAGGTGGCTGAAGAAGGCCTCGCCCATCTGTCGAGGGGACCGGTGCATGTCGCGGGGGCGGCCAACCGTGCGGTGGCGGAGCTGCTGCGCTCCGATCGGCGCCGTGCGATCGAACTGCTGTCGGCTGGCGCCGCGCGACTCTATGGGAAACCCCATCCACTCGAAGTCACGCGGGTCCCGTCGCTGCGAACGAAACCCGCCCCGGAGAAGTGATAAGCTGACGGGACGACGACCAGGGAGCCCCCATTGAGTGAAGAACTGCTTTTCGAGAAGACGGGCGCGATTGCGACGCTCACATTGAACCGACCCGACCGATTGAACGCGATCTCGCCTGCGATGCTCGATGCCTTCAGCGATGCCCTCGTCGAGGCCGATCGCGACCGTGATGTCCGATGCATCGTGATCACGGGCGCCGGCCGCGGCTTCTGTGCCGGCCTCGATCTGCAGGATGCGGCCGCCGGGAGCGGAATCGGATCCTCGACCGGTGGCTCCGCCGTCGCCGGATTCGACCTGCGCAACGCGCCTCCCGTCGTGCTCCATCACGTCGATACGCCCACCGTTTGCGCACTGAACGGGGGCGCGGCGGGATACGGGATGGACCTGGCGTTGGGCTGCGACATCCGGATCGCCTCGGAGAAGGCGAAGCTCGCGGCGGCATTCACGCGGCGCGGCGTGGTTCCCGAGAGCGGAGGGACGTGGTTGCTTCCACGACTCATCGGATGGTCGAAGGCTGCGGAGATCATCTTCACCGGCCGTACGCTCTCGGCCGCGGATTGCCTCGAGATCGGACTCGTGTCCCGGGTCGTTCCCCACGAGCGACTCATGGACCAGGTCATGGAGCTCGCCGGTGAGATCGCGGCCAATGCCCCGCTGGCCGTCCAGGCCTCGAAGCGGATGATGCGCATGGCGCATTCCGAGCCCTTCGACGAACACGTCCACCACGTCCTGTTGCAGCTCCTGCCGCTCTTCGGCAGTCGGGACTTCCGCGAGGGCATGGCGTCCTTCCTCGAAAAGCGGAAGCCCGAATTCGAAGGGCGTTAGGCAGGTCATGGCCGGATTCCGGGGGCTTCGCGGAAGAAGGGCGTTGATCACGGGCGCGGCGAGCGGCATCGGGCTTGCGACGGCGGAGCGGCTCGCCGAAGAAGGCGCGGTGATCGGGGTTCTCGATCTCGATACGGAGGGCGCGGAGAAGGCGGTGGGAAAGCTGCGGGAGCTGGGGGCCGAGGCTTTCTGCCTGCCGGCGGACATCGTCGACCCGGTCGCGGTCGCGGCCGCCGTGGGTACCTTCGAGGCTGATGCGGGTCCGGTCGAAGCCCTGATCAACAACGCGGGCTGGGACGTCGCGGGGAATTTTGCCGAGAGCGATCCCGCGATCTGGAAGAAGATCATCGACATCAATCTCTACGGTCCGCTCAACATGACGCGGGCCGTCCTGCCCGGAATGATCGAACGACGGGCGGGTCGGATCGTGTCGCTCGCCTCGGACGCCGGTCGCGTCGGATCGTCGGGCGAAGCGGTCTATGCGGCCTGCAAGGGCGGCATCATCGCCTTTTCGAAATCCGTCGCCCGGGAGGTGGCACGTCATGGCATCACGCTCAACGTCGTTTCCCCCGGTCCGAGCGATACCCCGCTCTTCGCCCGTTTCGACGAGTCGGGAAAGCTCGCGGCGGCCCTCGAGCGCGCGATTCCCATGCGTCGACTCGGTCGGCCCGAAGATTATCCGGGTATCATCGCGTTCCTGATCAGCGACGATGCGGGTTTCATCACGGGCCAGACGGTGAGCGTCTCCGGCGGGCTCACGATGCATGGCTGATCCGCTTCCGGTCGGGCGGCGGAAGGTCATCGGTGCGGAATCTGCTCTGCGCCCGTCCGTCACACATGCGAGGACAGCATTCCGATGGAATACCAGGATCTGATCTACGAGAAGCGCGACCACGTTGCGACGATCACCCTGAATCGACCCGAGGTCTACAACGCCTTCCGGGGTCGGACCTGTGCGGAACTGGTCCAGGCACTGGCCCGAGCGGGCTACGACAAGGACGTCGGGGCGATCGTGTTGACCGGCGCGGGTGACAAGGCCTTCTGCACGGGCGGAGACCAGTCGGCCCATGCTGCCGCGGACGGCCGCTACGAAGGCGATCGCGGCATCATCGGGATGCCGATCGACGAGGTCCATTCGGCGATCCGCGACGTGCCCAAGCCCGTCGTCGCGAAGGTCCGCGGCTATGCGATCGGCGGAGGGAACGTGATCGCGACGATCTGCGACCTGACCCTCGCGGCGGATACCGCCATCTTCGGCCAGGTCGGTCCCCGGATGGGCTCGGTCGACCCCGGATTCGGGACGGCCTATCTGGCACGCGTCGTCGGCGAGAAGAAGGCGCGGGAGATCTGGTATCTCTGCGAGCGATACACGGCCGCCGAAGCGTTGGAAATGGGCCTCGTCAACAAGGTCGTTCGCGAAGAGGAACTCGACGCGGAAGTCGATGCCTGGTGTGCGAAGCTCGTCGCGCGCAGCCCGACGGCGATCGCCCTCGCGAAACGTTCCTTCAACGCCGACACGGAGAGCATCCGGGGAATCGGAGGGCTCGGCATGGTCGGTCTGGCCCTCTACTACGGAACCGAGGAATCCGCTGAAGGGGGTGCCGCCCTCAAGGAGAAGCGCGAGCCCGATTTCCGTCGGTTCAGCTCGTAGGTCGGGAGCGGCGCAGATCCCGGAGCATCTCCATCTGGATCTGCTGGACCTTCAGCATCCGCTGCCATTGGCGATGCGTGAGGTAGTCGAGCTTCTCGTTGATCATGCGGACTTCGAGCTCCGCTTTCAGGTTGGCCTGGTCGTCGTTCTCGGCTCGCAGGCGATCCCGGTCCTCTTGACGGTCCTGGCCCATCATGATGATGGGGGCCTGGACGGCCGCCAGCATCGACAGGAAGAGGTTGAGAAGAGTGAAGGGATAGGGGTCGAAGGGTCGCGTCGCCAGGAACCACGTGTTGGCCGCGACCCAGAGGAGCATGAAGAGGGCGAACGAGAAGATGAAGGCCCAGCTTCCCCCGGATTCGGCCACGCGATCGGCAATGCGCTCGCCGAGAGAGAGTGTCTGGTCGTATTCCTCGTTGATGTTCTCCGCCAGGATCTCACGGCCGCGAAG
>DRKE01000186.1 GCA_011051925.1 Deltaproteobacteria bacterium | reverse complement strand
TGGGCATCCGCCACGGATTCGGCCGGAAGGGGTCGCAAGTCCCCGGAAATACGGTCTTTCCGGTCCAGGTCCACGGCACTCGCACGGTCCGGGTCGGGCCCGGAGGCCGGTCGGGATGGACCTCTGCGGATGCCCTCACGACGCGGGTTCCCGGTGTCCCGATCGGCATCGTCACGGCCGATTGCGTCCCGATTCTCGTGGCGGCGGGGGACGGGGGCGGCGTGGCAGCGATCCATGCCGGCTGGCGGGGGCTGGCGGCGGGGGTCATCGAGTCCGCGATCGGGGTTCTGGCGGAGACCTCCGGGGTGGCCAATCTGCACGCTGCGGTCGGACCCGCCGCGAGGGGTTGCTGCTACGAGGTGGATGAGCCGGTCCGCAGGGCCCTCGAAGCGCGATACGAGGCCCTGTTGCCGGGGACCCTCGTGCCCGGGCGCGCCGACCGGTTCCAGCTCGATCTGCCCGCGCTTGCGACGGAAATCCTGATCGGTCTGGGGTTCTCGTCGGACCGGATCGGTCTCGCCCATCGGATCTGCACGATCTGTCATCCGGCCCTCTTCGAGTCCCACCGCCGCGATGGCGCCCGGGCCGGCCGGCTGCGGCATTTCATCTGCTGCGCGGACGGAGAGTCCCTCGAGGGTTGACAGCATCGGGTGTGACGGTAGATTGACCGGGCCTCCACCTGATTCTCTGGTGGGGCCTCCCGGGATTTCCAGAAATCCGACCGACCCTCCGGACGACCGGGCTGCGGCGGTGCTGATCGGGGACTCCCGGGTTCCTGCAACTTTTCAATCAACTTCGGACCCGGTTTCGCCGAGGGGTCAGCCAGAGAGCTCCCCACAACAGCCGCGAATCCCCCGAGAAGCCGCAGTCACGATTCGAAGGCCAACCCCAAGCACACAGCTCACGACGCCAGCGACACACAGCCCCGACGTAGCGTATGCATGCATGAGAGGCGAAATTCTCTCGATCTGCGGGCCCCGGAAACCGGGCCGCACGATCCCCGACCCGGACCTCCCCCGCCTTTCTTACCCAGACCGCCCCCCGGACCCGATCCGGACGATCCCCTGGCGACGCAAACGACTCCCGACCCGACTCCCCACACGATCCCGATGAAAGCCACCGAAAGATCGACTCGACAGCCCTCCGGAGCCCCCAACCGACCCTACCACCCGATGACAACCCACCCACAACCCACCTGAGAAGAACCGGTAATCCCATCCATGACGACGACCAATTCGAGTTCCAACACCCGTTCCAAGCGAAGAGACGACCGGCCCCATTCGGCGAGCGAGCGCTCGGCGGAATCCAAGGAGGGCTCCGGCTCGCAGAACAATCGAAGCCGCCGCGGCCGCGGTCGCCGTTCGCGCAGTTCGGGCGGTGGACATCGTGGGGGACGGGGCGGTGAAGCCAAGCGGGACTACCTGCCGAGCGATGCGGAACTCGCCGAGGAAGAAGCCTCTCTCGATCGCGAGACCGATGACGGCGCCGAGAAGGTCGTCGTCCGCGAACTGAAGGCCAAGTCCGTCGCCGAGTTGACGGAGCTCGCCGAGTCGATGGAGATCGAGAACGCCGCCGGGCTCCGCAAGCAGGATCTCATCTTCGCGATCCTGAAGATGCAGACGGAGAATCGCGGGAAGATCATCGCCGAGGGCGTCCTCGAGATCCTGCAGGACGGATTCGGGTTCCTGCGCGCTCCCGATCAGAACTATCTCGCGGGTCCCGACGACATCTATGTGTCGCCCTCCCAGATCCGCCGATTCAACCTTCGTACGGGAGACACCGTCGAAGGGCAGGTCCGGCCGCCCAAGGAGGGCGAGCGCTATTTCGCGCTGCTCAAGGTGGTCTCGATCAACTTCGAGGAGCCCGGCAAGGCCAAACACAAGATCCTCTTCGACAACCTGACGCCGCTCTATCCGCAGGAGAAATTCAATCTCGAGACGAAGGCCGGCGGGATGACCACGCGGATCATCGACCTGATCGCGCCGATCGGGAAGGGACAGCGGGCGCTCATCACGTCGCCACCCAAGGCCGGCAAGACGATGATCCTGAAGGACATCGCGAACGCGATCGCCGAGGCGAATCCCGAGTCCTACCTGATCGTGCTGCTGATCGACGAGCGGCCGGAGGAAGTGACCGACATGCAACGGACCGTGAAGGCCGAAGTGATCTCCTCGACCTTCGACGAGCCCGCCACCCGCCACGTCCAGGTGGCCGACATGGTGATCGCCAAGGCAAAGCGCCTGGTCGAGCACGGCCGCGACGTCGTGATCCTGCTCGATTCGATCACGCGACTCGCGCGGGCGCATAACACGGTCGTGCCCCATTCGGGCAAGATCCTCTCCGGTGGCGTCGATTCGAACGCGCTCCACAAGCCCAAGCGATTCTTCGGTGCGGCACGGAACATCGAGGAGGGCGGCAGCCTGACCATCGTCGGAACGGCCCTCATCGATACCGGATCGCGCATGGACGAGGTCATCTTCGAAGAGTTCAAGGGCACGGGCAATTGCGAGATCGTGCTCGATCGGAAGCTCGCCGACCGACGGACCTATCCTGCGATCGACATCAACCGCTCCGCGACCCGTCGCGAGGAACTGCTGATGGACGAGAATTCGCTCAATCGGATGTACATCCTGCGCAAGGTGCTCTCGCCGCTTTCCCCGGTCGATTCGATGGAGTTCCTGATGGGCAAGATCGAGAAGACCGAATCGAATGCCGAGTTCCTGGAGTCGATGAATTCCTGACCGAAGGGGCGAAGACCCACCGGGTTCGTGAGAGCGTCGACCCCGATCCGAGCTGACCCGTGGCTGATTTCCTGGACCGCATCGCTGAAGCCGAGGCTCGCGCCCGCGACCTCGAAGCCCAACTCTCCAATCCGGACGTCGGGAAGGAGCCTCGTGCGATCGAGAAGCTGGGCAGGCGTCTCGGCGCGCTGCGGCCGCTCCTCGAGGTCGGCGAGCGCTATCGGACGGCACTCGAGGAACTCGAAGAGAGCCGCGCCATGCTCGACGACGAGGATCCCGAGATGGCCGAGCTCGCGCGCTCGGAGATCGAGCGGCTGGAAGCGTCGATCGAGGACCTCGAGTCGGAGTTGCGGGTCCTGCTGACGCCGAGGGATCCCAATGACGAGAAGAACGCGATCTTCGAGATCCGTGCGGGGACCGGAGGAGACGAAGCCGCCCTCTTCGCGGCCGATCTCTTTCGCATGTATTCGCGTTATGCCGAGTCGAAGAACTGGAAGATCGAGACCATCTCGGTTTCCGAGACGGATGGTGGCGGCTTCAAGGAGATCATCGTCTCGATCTCCGGCCAGGATGTCTTCAGCCGTCTGAAATACGAGAAGGGGGTCCACCGGGTCCAGCGGGTTCCCACGACCGAGAGCCAGGGTCGGATCCACACGTCGACCGTCACGGTCGCCGTCATGCCCGAGGCCGAAGAGGTCGAGCTCGACATCAAGAACGAGGATCTCCGGATCGACGTGATGCGTGCGGGCGGACCCGGCGGGCAGAGCGTGAATACGACCGATTCGGCCGTGCGGATCACGCATCTGCCGAGCGGGCTCGTCGTGCAATGCCAGGACGAGAAGTCCCAGCACAAGAACAAGGCCAAGGCCATGACCGTCCTGCGTTCCCGCCTCCTCGATCTCGAAGAGCAGAAGGCCAATGCCGAACGCGCCAGCGAGCGCCGGGCCCAGGTCGGGACGGGCGAGCGAAGCGAGAAGATCCGGACCTACAACTTTCCACAGAGTCGGGTGACGGATCATCGGGCGGGGGTGACGCTGCACAAGCTCGATGCCCTGCTCGCGGGCGAGATGGACGAACTGCTCGATGCCGTCCACTCGAATCTCGCGGCGGCGCGGGAAGGACAGCTCGAAGGCGCTGCGGCTTCGCCGTCATGAGCCGCGAGCGATGGACCGTCCTGGACCTGCTTCGCTGGACGACGGACTACTTCGAGCGGAGCGGGATCGAAACCGCGCGACTCGATGCGGAACTGCTGCTTGCCCATGCCCTCGGAAGCGATCGGATGCGGCTCTACGTCGAGCACGAAAAGCCGGTCCTCGAAGCCGAACGCGGCCGCTTCCGCGAACTCGTGCAGAGGCGGGCGGGCGAGCGCGTCCCGGTCTCGCTTCTGCTCGGCGAGCGCGAGTTCTGGTCCCTGCCCTTTCGCGTGACGAGTGACGTGCTGACCCCCCGCCCCGAAACGGAGACCCTGGTCGAGGCCGTGCTGTCGAAGGTGCCGGATGTGGCGGAGCCCCTCCGGATTCTCGATCTCGGGACGGGATCGGGGGCCATTGCCCTCTCCCTCGCGTCCGAACTCCCCCAGGCAGGGATCACAGCGACGGATCTTTCCGCGCCTGCACTACAGATTGCAGCCGAAAATGCCGATCATCTGCATACGAGAGAGAGGATCCGCTTTCTTCACGGCGACCTCTTCGAGCCGGTCGCGAACGAGCGGTTCGACCTGATCGTTTCGAACCCGCCCTACGTGGCTCGAAGCGATGCGGCGTCGCTTCCGCCGGAGCTTTCGCACGAGCCCGAGATGGCGCTCTTCGCGGGAGCGGATGGCCTGGACGTGATCCGGCGCCTGGTCGCCGGGGCGGGCGATCATCTCTCTCCAGGGGGATGGCTCCTGATCGAGCATTCCCCGGAGCAGGTCGAGCGCGTCGAGCAGGAGCTGGAGAGGGCAGGATTCGCAGGACTCGAGCGGCGATTCGATCTCGCAAGAAGGCCGCGGGTCGTCATGGCGCGTTGGCAGGCGGAATGATCGAGGTTCCTTCCGGATGGAGATGGGAAGGGACGTGGCCGGAAGCGGGACGATCCGTCCGGCATCCCGGCAGGGGGTAGGCATATGGCCGCGAAAACGACAGCGAAGCTCATGCGCGTGATCAAGGCGGATGATCCGGACTTCGCGGAGGACTGGCAACGATTCTGCCGACGTCGCGAAGACTCGGCCCTCGATGTCGAAGCCGACGTCGCGAAGATCATCGCGTCGGTCCGCTCGGGGGGCGATGAGGCCCTGCTGGGTTTCGTCCGGAAATTCGACCACGCGAAGCTCGCTGCGCTCGAAGTGACCAAGGAGGAATGGGACGACGCCTGCGATGCCGTCGATAGTGCCGATCGGGCCGCGATCGGAAAGGCGGCGATGCGGGTTCGCGAGTTCCATCGAAAGCGGATTCCGTCGAGCTGGGAGATGCGCGAAGAAGGCGGCGGCTACATGGGTCAGCGTGTGCGCCCCCTCGCCCGGGTCGGTCTCTACGTCCCGGGTGGCAAGGCCGTCTATCCCTCCTCGGTCGTGATGAATGCGATTCCGGCTTCCGTCGTCGAAGTGCCCGAGATCGTGATGGTGACGCCGCCCGGGCCCGACGGGTCGATTCGTCCCGAGGTCCTGATGGCGGCCCGTGTCGCGGGTGTCCACCGCGTCTTCAAGATGGGGGGCGCCCATGCGGTGGCCGCCCTCGCCTACGGGACCGAAAGCGTTCCGCAGGTCGACAAGATCGTGGGGCCGGGCAACGTCTGGGTCGCCACGGCCAAGAAGCTCGTCTTCGGCCAGGTGGGGATCGACAGTGAAGCGGGCCCGACGGAGGTCTGCATCGTCGCCGATCGGAGCGCCACGCCGGCCTGGCTCGCCGCCGATCTGATCTCCCAGGCCGAGCACGATGAACTCGCCCAGGCCCTGCTGATCACCCATGTGAAGGGACTCGTGACACGCGTCCAGGATCAGGTGAAGCGCCAGATCGTCTCTCTCGATCGGGCCGAGATCGCGAAGAAATCCCTGAAATCCCGGGGCGCGATCATCGTGACGAAAAATCTCGAGGAGTCGATGCGCCTCGCCAACGAATACGCCTCGGAGCATCTGGTCCTGGCCGTGGAGGATCCCGAAAAGACCTCGAAGGCGGTCGAGAATGCGGGGGCGATCTTCCTGGGCCACTACACGCCCGTGGCGGTCGGAGACTATCTCGCCGGTCCGAATCATGTCCTCCCCACAGGGGGGACGGCACGCTTCTTCTCGCCCCTTTCCGTCGAGGATTTCCTCAAGCGGACGAGCTTCATGAAATTCGAGCCGCCCAAATTGCGGGAGCTCGGGGCCGACATCGTCCGGCTGGCGAACGTCGAAGGCTTGTCGGGTCATGGCATGTCCGTCGAGCTGCGGCTACAGAAGATCCGCCGCGCCCGCCGGGAGCGGGAAGCCGCGCGCGAAGCCGAAGCCTAGAGCCCCGTTCCGCCCGCCCGTCCGTCGGTCGTGCCGGGAACGAGACGCGCATCCCGACCGAAGCGAAGGTATCCTGCGTCGGCGCGCGACCGGGATCCGGCCTTCCGGGCCGTTCCGCTCGCGACCCGACCCGCCGATTCCGTCTCGTCGTCGGGATCGGTCAGTTCTTTTCGGGGGCCCGCCGGGCCCGAACGGGGAAATCCGATGTCGCCGAAAGCGAAAGAGCCGTCCGCCGAGGCGGGCGCAGAGCGTGTCGCCACGATCGCCCGCAAGACCAAGGAAACCGCGATCCGGATCCGCATCGATCTGGATGGATCGGGTCAGTACGACGTGTCGACGGGAATACCCTTCTTCGATCACATGCTCGAGTCCTTCGCGCGCCATGGCCTCTTCGATCTCGAAATCGAAGCGAAGGGCGACGTCGAGGTCGATTTCCATCACACGGTCGAGGACGTGGGCATCTCACTCGGGCAGGCCTTTCGCGAGGCGCTCGGAAGCGCTTCCGGAATCCGCCGTTTCGGATCCTGTCTGCTTCCGATGGCGGAATCCAAGGTCGAGGTCGCGGTCGACGTCTCGAATCGGCCCTATCTCGTCTACCAGATGAGCCTCGACAACGATCGGATCGGTTCCTTCGATGCGAGTCTCGTCGAGGATTTCATGTACGCATTCTCGCAGACTGCCGGGATCGATCTGCATGTCGAGAAGCGCTACGGCAAGAGTCCCCACCACTGCGTCGAGGCGGCCTTCAAGGGATTGGCCCGGGCGCTTCGGGACGCCGTGGCGATCGATCCGCGCGAGACGGGACTGCCGACGGTGAAGGGAGCGCTCTAGACCGATGCGTCCCCGCATAGCGCTCGTCGACTATGGCGCCGGAAATCTCAGAAGCGTCGCGAAGGCGCTCGAACGATCGGAACTGCAGCCCGTGGTGACCGGGGATCCGGCCGTCGTGCGGGACGCCGATGGCGTGCTGCTGCCCGGCGTGGGGGCCTTCCGGGATGCCGTCGCGGCCCTCGAGGAGTCGGGCCTGGCCGATGCGATCCGGCAGGCCACCGACCGTGGGCGCCCCTATCTGGGCATCTGCTTCGGTCTCCAGCTCCTCTTCGACGAAGGCGAGGAACACGGGACGACGCCCGGGCTCGGCAGGCTCGCAGGTCGGGTGACGCGCTTTCCGGAGAAGGACGCGGCCGGTGAGCCCCTGCGCATTCCGCATATCGGTTGGAACGAGGTCCGCTTCGAGGGGGACCATCCGATGCTCGCGGGATTGCCGGCGTCGGATGTCTATTATTTCGTCCACTCGTATCGGCCGGAACCCCTCGACCCGGACATCATCGTCGGTCGTGCCGACTATGGCGGACCCTTCGCGGCAGCGGTGGCGAAGGACAACGTCTTCGCCGTCCAGTTCCATCCCGAGAAGAGTCAGTCGGCCGGCAAGCGATTGCTGGACGCCTATCGTGCGTGGATCGGGGAATCGCGATGAGATCGGACGATCCCTTCGAAGTGATCCCGGCGATCGATCTGCTCGGGGGCGAGGCCGTGCGCCTTTCCCAGGGCCGCTACGACGAGGCGACGGTCTATGACGAGGATCCGACGAGAGTGGCCGGCCGCTTCGCAGCGGCCGGAATCCGCCGTCTGCACGTCGTCGATCTCGAGGGGGCGAAAGCCGGACGACCGGTCCAGGCGGACGCCGTCCGACGGATCGTCGCTGCGGTGGGTGGGCTGCCCGTCCAACTCGGAGGGGGGCTGCGAACGCTCGCAGGGATCGAGGAAGCCCTCGACTGGGGTCTCGACCGGGTGATCCTCGGGACCGTCGCGCTTCGTGATCCGGAACTGGTTCGCAAGGCGGCGGCCGCGCATCCGGGCCGGATCGTCGTGGGCATCGATGCCCGGGAGGGGCGCGTCGCGGTCGAGGGGTGGCTGGAGGCGAGCGAGAGGACGGCGATCGAGGTCGCGAAACGCTTCGAGGACGCTGGCGTGGCGGCGATCGTCTATACCGACATCGCTCGCGACGGCATGCTGACGGGGCCGAATCTCGAAGCGACCCGTGAGCTGGCGCGCGCGATCGGGATTCCCGTCATCGTCTCGGGTGGGGTCGCGCGGAACGAGGACATCGTTGCTGCGGCCGCCCTTCGAAACGACGGGATCCGTGGTGTGATCGTGGGCCGGGCGATCTATACGGGGAACGTCGATCTCGAAGCAGCGCTTCGTTCGACCGGGGAAGGATCGGAGCCGTCATGACCCTGCTGAAGCGCATCATTCCCTGTCTCGACGTGGATCAGGGGCGGGTCGTGAAGGGCGTCAGATACATCGATCACGTCGATGCGGGCGACCCGGTCGAGGTCGCTCGGCGTTACGACGAACAGGAGGCCGACGAGATCACGTTTCTCGACATCACGGCCAGCCACGAAGAGCGCGACATCCTGCTCGACGTCGTCGCACGGACGGCGGAGAGCATCTTCATGCCGCTCACGGTCGGAGGCGGCGTTCGTTCGCTCGACGATATCCGGGATCTGCTGAACGCCGGGGCCGACAAGGTCTCGATCATGACGGCCACGATCCGGGATCCCGATCTCGTCTGCGAGGCGGCGGCGAAGATCGGGAGCGCCAATCTCGTGGTGGCCATCGATGCGAAACGGGTTTCCGCCGAGGGCGAGCCCGATCGCTGGGAGGTCTTCACCCATGGCGGCCGCCAGGCGACCGGGATCGATGCGGTCGGATGGGCCGCCCGGATGGCCGAGGCGGGTGCCGGTGAGATCCTGCTCACGAGCATGGATCGGGACGGTACGAAGAGTGGCTACGACCTCGCGATGCTGCGTGCGGTGGCAGATCGTGTCCCGATTCCCGTCATCGCCTCCGGCGGTGGGGGAAGCTCGGCTGATCTGGCTTCGGCGCTTGACGAAGGACCCGAAGGGGGCCACTGCCAGGCGGCCCTCGCCGCCTCGATCTTCCATTTCCGCGAAACGACCGTGGGCGAGGTGAAGCGCGACCTGCTCGCATTGGGCATTCCCGTTCGCCAACCGGTGGGAAGCCGTTGATTCCCCGTGGGATATCTTTGAGACCGGATCGGGCTGCGCTAGGTTCCGCACCTTTCGCGTGTTCCCGGATCGGATCGTAGTGGGAATCACACGTGCGATCTGGCGATCGGAATCCGCGGAAGGATGCGAGCCGGCCGGGACCGGTCGGAGTCGGAGGCGGAAAACCACGAATACGCAGCGGAGATGCAATCGACGAGTGGGGGCGGGCGTTTTTCGAATAGCGCGCCACGAAGCAGGCCTTCGGGTTACTCACAGCCGGGGCGACCGACGGATCAGGGAGATCCGACCGGTTCGGATCCCCGGCATGTCGATCGGGTCCCCGCGACGGCGAGGGGAGTGAACATGCCGGTCATCAAGATCAAGGAGAGCGAGTCCTTCGAAGGCGCGCTCAAGCGTTTCAAGAAGACCTGCGAGAAGGCAGGCATCCTGACCGAGCTGCGGCGTCGCGAGTACTACGACAAGCCGAGCATCCGGAAGAAGAAGAAGGAAGCCGCCGCACGCAAGCGGGCGATCAAGAAGGCGCGTCGTTCGGTGAACTAGCTTTGACGACGCGCGAGAGGTTGGTTTGAGTCGGATCCCTGAAACCGCGATCCAAGAGATCCGGAACCGGGCGGACATCGTCGGGTTCATCTCCCGCTACGTCGATTTGAAGCAGGCCGGTCGGAACTGGAAGGGGCTCTGTCCCTTCCACGACGAGAAGACGCCCTCGTTCAACGTCAATCCCGACCGACAGATCTTCCATTGTTTCGGCTGCCAGGAGGGCGGCGACGTCATCGGCTTCCTGATGAAGCACGAGGGCCTCTCCTTCCCCGAAGCCGCTCGGAACCTGGCTTCCGAACTCGGCATCGAGATCCCCGAGGAACGGGGCTCGGCCGATGCGGGACTCACGACGCGTCTGTTCGAGGCGAATGGCCTGGCGCAGGCGCTCTATCGCGAGGCGCTCGGTCGACCCGAAGGGAAGCTGGCTCGCGACTATCTCGTTTCGCGCGGATTCGACGGCGCGGCCGCCGAGCGATTCGGAATCGGTTTCGCACCCGCGCGCTGGGATGCCGTCGCCGAGCGCCTCCGCCGCCATCGCATCCCGGGCGAGATCGGCCTCACCGCTGGCCTTCTCGCTGAGAAGAAGTCTGGAGACGGCCACTACGATCGCCTGCGCGGCCGGCTCACCTTCCCGATCCAGGACGTGCGGGGGCGCGTGATCGGCTTCGGTGGACGGGCCCTCGAGTCGGGCCAGGAACCCAAGTACCTGAACACGCCCGAGAGTCCGGTCTTCCGGAAACGGAACTCGTTCTACGGATATCCCGACGCCCTGGAATCGATCCGCCGGGCCGGCCGGGTGATCCTCTGTGAGGGGTATTTCGATCGGATCGCCTTCGCTCGTGCAGGCCTGGGAGAGGCGCTGGCGACATGTGGCACCGCGCTCACGGCCGATCACGGGATCCAGTTGAGGCGACGCACGCGGGAGATCGTCCTGGTCTTCGATGGTGACTCGGCGGGCCGGCAGGCGACCGAGAAGGCGCTTGCAGAGCTGTTGCCCCACGGCCTGCGGGTTCGCGCCGTCCTGATTCCGGACGCTCTCGATCCGGATGATTTTCTCGAGCGGGAGGGCGCCGACGCGCTGCGCAGGCTCGTCGACGAGGCCCCCGATGCGCTGGAATCGGCGATCCACAACGCGCTGCGTCAGGGCGCGACCTCTCCCGATCAGAAGGCGGACGTCGTGGCCCATCTGGCCCCCCTTCTTGCGCGTGTCGCGGATGCCGTGTCGCGAGACGAGTATATCCGACGCCTGGCATTGTCCCTCGGCGCTTCGGTTCCGGCGGTGGCCTCGATCGTGCGTGACGCAACGCGTAGATCTTCGCAGGGCACACGCGTCGAAGCCGAAACGCTCGGCCTCACACGGGCTCGCCGGGACGATCCGCAAGAACGCCAGCTGAGATCCCTGGCGCGACTCTGCCTGCGACATCCCGGACTTTTCGGAGACGAGATGGCGCTTCGACTCGAGGAGATCCTGCCGGGTGGCGCCTGGAAGTCGATCATCCTCCAGTTGATCGAAGCGGCGGCGGAGGGGCTCCTCATCCCGGACGGCGGCGGCGTGGATGCCTTCGCGGTCGAAGCCCGCCTCGACGAAGAGGCACGCCTGCGCCTTCGGGAAATCGCGATCGCTGACGACGTCTCCGTCGATTCCGACCGGCCGATGGATCGGATTCTCGACGATCTGATCGGCTGGTTCGATCGCCGGCAGCGCGATGCCCGCCAGCGCGAGTTGAACCGCAGGATGGGTGATCCGAGCGCGGACAAGGAAGCGCTTCTCGCGGAAAAAAATGCGGCGTTGATGGCGCGCCGGGCCCAGTTGGGTATCGGATCGAGTGGCGGCGTATGACCCCCTGATGGATCTTCGCGTGGCGTCGTTCTGGGAAGGCGGCGAAAGCTGGAATTCGGAAGTAGAGTTGAAGAGCTTGAGGAGGACCCCCCCATGGCCTCGAACGCGCCCAGACGGGAATCGACCGCGGAGTCGGTGACCGAAGGAAAGCTTCCGATCGAACCGGCAGACGCCGCACCTTCGCGCACCCGCGCACGCAAGGCGAAGAGTTCTTCTGCGAGGAAGACGAAGAAGGCGGCTCCGGATGCGGCGCCCGCCGGGACCGACGATTCCGCCGCTGCGTCGAAAACGTCCGCATCCGCTGCGAAGCCCAACAGGCGCAAGACGGGATCCCGGCGTGCGATTCCCGAGAAGATGAAGAAGAAATCCGCGTCGAAGACGAAATCGGCTTCGACGCGTGCCCGCTCGACGTCGAAGAGGAAGGATCCGGGCTCCGGGATCGTCGAACCCCTCAGCCGCGACGAACTCGTCGAACTCGAATCGGTGAAGGCCCTGGTCGATCGGGGGCGGAAGAACGGGACGGTCAATCGGGACGATCTCATCCTGACCTTCGAAGACGAACGTCTCGGAAGAGAGGATTTCGAAGGCGTGCTCTCGATCCTGCGCGAAGAGGACATCCCGCTCGCGCACACGGGTCCGAAGACGCGCGCGGAGGCCTCGAAATCCGTCCGGCCCGCACGCGATCCGGTCGATGACGGGGGAAGTATCGATCCGGTTCGTGTGTATCTTCGGGAGATGGGGCAGGTCTCGCTCCTGACCCGCGAGGGCGAGGTCGAGATCGCCCAGCGGATCGAACAGGCGGTCGACGCCCATTTCGCCGCGCTGGTCGGCAACGCCTACTGTCTTCGACGCATGCTCGAGGTCGGCGAGTTCGTTCGCGATGGCAAGCTCGATCTGAAGAAGGTCGTCGATGGTCTCGACGATGAAGACGCTCCCCCGGTCGAGGAGGTCCGGAAGTCCTTCCTCGCCGCGATGAGACGATTGGAGAAGATCCGGTCGAATCTGACCGCGAGACAGCGGGAGCTTTCGGACGAGGCCATGAGCCGCGACGATCGCGATGCCTGCGAGGCGGAGATGGAGCGGCTGCACGCGGAAGCCGCGAAGATCCTGCGTTCACAGCGGGTGACGCGGGAGCGCTACAAGGAACTCGATCGATGTCTCGAGGAACTGCTCGAGAGTTTTCTCCTGCTCGATGAACGAGCGGCTTCGATCGCCCGTCGATTCGATCTGGAGCCCGATGATTTCCTGCTGCTCGCCGAGCAGTCGACGAAGCGGAGCGCCGGGGGGAAGCACGCACTCGAGCGGCTCGGCGGAGACAGCGCCGCCATCGCGACGGCCGTCGAGGAACTCGAGAACCTCGATGGTTTCAGGCGTCGGCTGGAAGAAGAATCCGAACTCACCTTCGAAGAACTCGAGCGGATCCGCGAAGCCGTCGACGCGACGGCGCTTCGGGTCCAGCAGGCGAAGAGCGAGCTGATCGAGGCGAACCTGCGTCTCGTCGTGTCGATCGCGAAGAAATACACGAACCGTGGCTTGCAGTTCCTGGATCTGATCCAGGAAGGCAACATCGGCCTGATGAAGGCGGTCGACAAGTTCGAATGGCGACGCGGCTACAAGTTCTCGACGTATGCGACCTGGTGGATCCGGCAGGCGATCACGCGTGCGATCGCGGATCAGGCGCGCACGATCCGGATTCCGGTCCACATGATCGAGACGATCCACAAGCTCGTGCGGGCGACGCGTCAGCTCGTCCAGGTGCTCGGCCGCGAGCCCCAGCCCGAGGAACTTTCGGAGACCCTGGAGCTGCCCCTCGAAAAGGTCCGCATGGTGCTCCGGATCGCGAACGATCCGATCAGCCTGGAGACGCCCGTGGGTGGTGAAGACGACAGTCGACTGGCCGATTTCATCGAGGACACCAATGTCGTCAATCCGGCCGACGCGGTCATCCAGTCGAGCCTGGCCGAGCATACGCGCGAACTCCTGGCGACCCTGGCCCCACGAGAAGCGCGTGTCCTGCGCATGCGTTTCGGGATCGGCGAGCGCGCGAACCGGACCCTCGAGGAGGTCGGGCAGGATTTCGACGTGACGCGCGAGCGGATCCGCCAGATCGAGGCGAAGGCACTGCGCAAGTTGCGGCATCCGAGCCGCAGCCGCTCCCTGAAGGGCTACCTGGACGGCTAGAGAGGCCCTGGTCGGGCGGGCCGGGACAGGCAGGGACGCGGCGTCCGGCGGGGATCAAGCGTCGTGCGTGTCGCGCCGATACGGGGGCCCGAGAGGTCCCCTTGAAGCTCATCGCCTGTCCAGATTGTCATACCCAATACGACGTGGCCGGGATGGCGTCCGGGTGCACCTTCGATTGCCGCTGTGGAAGGACGCTCGAGGCGATCCCGCCCGCCGTGCCGACCGACGCCCTCGTCCGTCGCTGCGGCGCCTGTGGCGCCGTTGCCCGGGCCGACGCAGACGCCTGCGATTTCTGCGGATCGGCCATCGTCCAGGTCGTCGACCCGGGCAGCCTGATCTGTCCAGAATGCTATGCACGCAACCTGGAAGACGCACGGTTCTGTATCGGCTGTGGGGTCGCCTTCGATCCCCAGGCCCTGCCCTCGACCCTGTCCGATCTGCGCTGCCCGTGTTGTGAGAGGTGGATGACGCAGCGCGAGATCGGGGGTCTCGAGATCCAGGAATGCCCGAAATGCCATGGGCTGTGGGCACCGGAGGATCGCTTCGACTCGCTGATCGAGCGCGCGACCCGGGCGGCCCGGGAGCGCCAGTTCTCGGCGGAAGACGCCATCGCACCGCGGGTGGACGGCGGCAACCCGATCGAGAGTCGCGTCGAATACCGACGCTGCCCCGCCTGTGATGCCCTGATGGGGCGGCGGAATTTCCAGAAACGTTCCGGCGTGATCATCGATCAATGTCACGAACACGGCACCTGGCTCGACGCCCACGAACTCGAACGGATCGCGGGATTCGTGCTGTCCGGCCGGGCCGAGAGAGCGAGTCGGGTCGAAGCCGAACTCCAGGCCGCGCGGGAAAGGGACGCCGCCCGGGAAGCGCAGTTCCGGCTCCAGCTCGGCTCCGCCGAGAGTCGGGCGGACCATTCGATCTTCGGACCGCGCAGGCGCATTTCGACCGTGGAGACGATCTTCGATCTCCTCTGCAGCTTCTTGAACTGAAACATCCCAGAACCAGCGGATCCGGGCGAGACGGCCCGATCCAGAGAGGGGCACGAACAATGGCACTCTTCGACAAACTCCGGGCCGAACTCGTCGACATCGTCGAATGGATCGACGACAGCCAACACACGCTCGTCTGGCGCTTTCCGCGATACCGGAACCAGATCAAGTACGGCGCGCAGCTGATCGTCCGCCCGGGTCAATCCGCCGTCTTCGTGCACCAGGGACGGATCGCGGATGTCTTCGGGCCCGGGCATTACCGACTCGAGACGAAGAATCTGCCGGTCCTCTCGACCCTGATGGGCTGGATGCACGGTTTCGATAGCCCCTTCAAGGCGGAGATCTATTTCGTCAGCACCCGCCAGCTGACCGACCTCAAGTGGGGAACCTCGAATCCGGTGCCCCTGCGCGATCCGGATTTCGGATCGGTTCGGATCCGTGCCTTCGGAACCTATACGCTTCGCGCGATCGATCCGGGGCGGCTGCTCTCGGAGCTCGTCGGAACCGACGGGGTCTATGAGGCCGAAGAGGTTTCGGCGCTGCTCCGGTCGATCATCTCGATGGCCTTTGCGGATGTGGTCGCGAGTTCCGGAATCAGCGTCCTCGATCTCGCTGAGAACTACGCCGAACTGTCGGAGACCCTTCGCCGGGAGGTCGTCCAGCGGATCGACGATGAGTACGGCCTCGAGATTCCCCAGCTCTACATCGTGAACGTGTCGGTTCCCGCCGAGGTCGAACGGGCGCTCGACGCGCGGGCCAGCATGAATGCGATCGGCGACATGAATGCCTTCCAGGCCTATCAACTCGGCAACGCGATGCCCGAGGCCGCCGCGAATCCGGCCGGCGGACTCGCGGGTGCAGGGGTCGGGTTGGGAATGGGTCTCGCGATGACGAACGCGATGGGCGGAATCGTCGGCGGAAACGCGGGTGGATCGGCGGGTCCTGCTTCACCCACGACCCCCGCCGGGCCGCCGCCGGTTCCGACGGTGGCGTGGCATATCGCGGAGGGCGGCGAATCGGTCGGTCCCTTCACCCCGGCCCAACTGGCCCAGGCGATCGCGTCCGGTCGCGTCGGCCGGGATACGCTGGTCTGGAGGGCTGGCATGAACGAATGGGCGGGCGCGGCCGAGGTCGAGGATCTGGCGGGATTCTTCGCACCCCAGCCCCCCCCGATTCCCGGCGCCTGAGCCGATTCCGGGATCGGCTGGGGAACCCGGTGCTTCAGCAGGGAGGGCCGGCCTTCTCGAGCCAGGTCTCGAAGTCCTCGAAACCGATCGCCTCGTGTCGGGCGGCGATCCTTTCGAGCAATTGCCGGGCGCGCTCGGGCGCGGGTGGTGTGGCCGCGCCCAGATGGGCCGTCACGTGATCCGCGGTTTCAGCAGCGGCATCGAGGGCCGGGCTTCCGGCGACTTCCGCTGCCGCCGATCGGTCTCCGTCGGAAAGGCCGAGATAGGCCTCGATCGCCACCTCGCTCACATGGGTCGCATGTTTGCGTGATGCGACGATGTTGCCCTTGCCGGTCACGACATTGCCGACCGAGAAGACCGTCGGATAGCCCTCGAGACGACCCAGATCCCAATCCTTGAAATCGAAGAGTTCCCCTCGCATGTCGATTCCCTCGATCGGCTCGGGGATCGAACCGATCGAGCTGATCACGACGGGGGCCTTCACGTCGAAGGTCTCGTCCTGCATGAGGACGCGGCCGTTCTCGATCCGTGTCCGTCGGAAGCGGAGTCCGACGAGTCGGTCGTCCTCGACCAGCAATCCGTCGGGCGCACTCAAAGGCTCGACCTTGAAGCGATACTTGTCCATCGCCTTCTCGAGCATCCTCCGTCGTCCGGCCTCGACCTTCTTGAGACGCGCTTCGTCCGCGCCTTCCGGCGCGCTCATGACGGGCATGTCCTCGATCCGGCGTCGATAGTAGATCGTCGGGCCCTCGATACCGAGATCCGCCCATTCGAGATCGTGCTTCGCCAGGACCTTCGGAATCCCCTTGACCTCGAGTTCGTGGATATCGGTCGTGATTCCGCGCTCGACGAGGGTGCGGATCGTGAGGTCGAGCGTATGGATCTTGGCGACATCGATCGAGGCCAGCCCACCCCCGACGATCACCGCGCCCGGATGCACCGTATACGAGGCCTCGGGCCGGTCGCCCCGTTCGGCATGATTGAAGGCGATCACGAAGGGGTTCTGGTAGACGAGCCCCTTGTCGATGAAGCGATCGGCCCCTTCGATGGGAAGTGGGCGGTCGCGCCAGGCGCCGTTCGCCAGGACCACTGCCGAAAAGCCCCAGTCGTTCACCAGTTCCTTGAATCCGACATCCGGACCGATGGCCGTATCCGGCACGAAGGTGACTCCGGGATGCGACAGCTTTTCCTTGATCGTCTCGTACTCCTTCTTGCGCAACGCCTCGTGCCATCGAGGCAGGCCATCCTCGATCTTTCCGTACGGGCGGGCGTTCTGCTCGAACACGAAAACGAGCGCGCCTCGATCGGCCAGGCGGTGGGCAACCTCGGCACCGGCCGTGGCGCCGCCGATGATGGCGACGAGATGTGGGGAGGATCCGTTCGTCATGCCGCGGATTCTCGCAGTTCGCCCCGAACTCGACAACGTGCCCGTGCCGGTCCCGGAAGCGGTAGAATCCCTGCCTGGCGGGCCTGTAGCTCAGTGGTCAGAGCAACCGGCTCATAACCGGATGGTCCCTGGTTCAAGTCCAGGCAGGCCCACCACCCGCACCCGCCCACCCCGGGCCTCCGTTCCCCGATCGCTGGAAGGAGGCCTCCGCCCAGGCAGGGCCCGACGCGCGCCGGGAACGGGAAAGAGCCCTCAGCCCCCGCGCGCCCGACGCACGCGCAAGTGAGGAAAGGCCCTCAGCGCGCATGCGCTCGAGCGCGCGTACCAGACGAGTAGGGCCCATCCCTTTCGGAATGGGCCCTGGGATCAGTCAGTGTGCGTCCTGCCTGCTCCCGCACGGATACTCAAGGGAGAATGGGCTCGACCTTGCGGCCATCCGAGCCCGCCCGGAAGCTAACACAGTCGCGAAGCGATACCAGAGCAGTTCCGACCGATTATCAGGCTAGTTGCGTATCCCCCCCAGAGCCTGGGGTTCAATCGGGTTCGCGATCCGGGCTTCCGTCGATCCGCCTCGTCGTGGCAAGTTCGGTGAGGGCTTCCCGCTCGGACGGCAGGATGATGAAGACGTTCTCGCTCGCGCGACCGGCCTCCCTTCCCGCGATCTCGAGTTCTCGTGATCGGGCGACGGGGCTCGAAGAAAGCCGGACGGAGAGCTTGATGTAGTGCGTCTCGCCCGGGGCCAGGCGGAATCGATGTTCGTTCCAACCCCAGGCCAACCAGCCGAAACCGCGAAGCCCGACGCGAAGTTCATGGGAGCCGGGGGGCAATTCGAGCGTGGTGTATTCCCGATCGTGCAGCCGCCCGAGCGGATCGCCGTCGATCGCAACACGAACGCTGGCCAGGGACTCGCGCTCGTCGATCCGGTAGAGGTAGATCCGGCCCCGATCCGGCGACGGGGGCGGGGCGGGCTCGAAGGGGGGTCCGGTCGGCGCCGCCGCGCAGGCCGCCGCGAGCGCGATCACGCCGAGGATGAAGACGAAGAAGAAGAACGAAGGGCCGGATCGCCCCGAAGCTCGGCCCGACCTCTCCTTCGGCTCTTCCCGTCGGCTTGTCCTGAAGGCCATCGGCCGGAATCCGCTCATCGCGCCCGACTGTAGCGGCTTCCATTCCGCTTGGTTCCCCGAGGGCTCGACATTCGGACGGGGGGCTACGCTACTCTGCCGGCTTCGGGTTCCGGCTCCGCCGGGGATGAGCCGTCCCGGTCGTGTGCCGGCGGTGCGAAGGGCCCGGAATCGGGTCGAGGTGCTCCGGTGGGTGCCGGAATGCAGACCCTGGCGTGGAGACCATGCGGAAAGACAAGGATCGCTATTGGGATTGCCTGGATCAGGCGATGGAAGCCTCCCATGGCGGGCGGATCGAGGAAGCCCTCGCCTGGCTCGACGAGGCCCTGCGGGTCCATCCCGATGGTGC
>DRKE01000185.1 GCA_011051925.1 Deltaproteobacteria bacterium | reverse complement strand
GCTCGGCCACGACTCGTTCGACCCGCTCCTCTTCCCGCTCTCCGGTCTCGAGGGCCAGCCAACCGGAGCCCACGAGCCCGATCTGGAGCAGCACGACCAGAGCCCAGCTTCGAACCGGAAGAAGCTTCCGGTGGATCAGGAAGGTCATGACGAGAGCGAAACCGGGAACCAGGACCGCCAGGGCGATCGGCAGATGGACGACGGCGGGGTGAAGGGGATCGGGCAACATGGGCTGAGCCTCCGGTCTGGTGTATGCATCGAAGACTACAACTGGGGGACGGACCGACCATCCGACAGATGCAGGGGCCGCCCGCGAAAAACGATCGGAAGGAAGGAGCCGGGGTGGATCCGACAAATGCCGGAGACCGATTTCGTTGGGTTGCCACCGCACTTTTCGGAGGAATCGCCGTCGGAGGGGCAATCGATCTCGCCCTGGACCAGCCCAGCACGCTGTGGAGCTTCCATGTCCTCTTCGAGGTCGGCCTGCTCGTCCTTTCGCTTGGCGCGATGGGATTCCTCTGGATCGGCTGGCAGGACGCCGGTCGCAGTCTCGCGACCACTCGCGCGGCGCTGGAGGCGAGGGGAGCCGAACGGGATGTCTGGCGTGCTCGCGCCCTGAAGCTGCTCAGCGGGCTGGGAGAGGAAATCGACCGCCAGTTCCGGGAATGGGACCTGACTCCCGTCGAACGGGAGACGGCCTTGCTGCTCCTCAAGGGGTATGGCCACAAGGAGATCGCCGCGCTTCAGGAAAAAAGCGAACGCACTGTCCGACAGCATGCCGTCGCCGTCTATCGGAAATCCGGGTTGGCCGGACGGGCCCAGCTTTCCGCGTTCTTCCTCGAGGATCTGCTGCTACCGGATTCCGGACGAGGCGACTGAGGCCCGCCGCATCGGTACCTCGACGCTCCGAGGCTCTGCCACGGGCGCCGAACCCGCTTCGTTCGGGATCGCAGGTCGCCGGATCGGCGAAAGGTCCTTTCCAACGAACCCGCCCGAACCTGCCCGTAGCGCCGGACGTCTCGTTCCGCTCAGCCGTCGATCCGACCCGGAACGATCAACTCGATGACATGGCCGTCCGGGTCGCAGACCCACATCTGTCCAGCCGTGCGACTCTCGACCACGTCGAGCTCGTGGGAACGGAGATGGTCGAGCGTCTGCTCGTAGTCCTCGACCGCGAAGGCCGCATGTCGGGCCAGGGGATTGAGGGTCGGAGGGGGCCTGCCGACGTCGAGACCCGGCGGGGTCTCGATCAGATGGACCTCACATTGACCCGCGGCATACCAGACTCCGGCGATCGAGCCCATGTCGGGCCGGGGAATCGCACGAAGCCCCAGCACGCCCTCGTAGAATCGACGCGAACGCTCGAGATCACGAACCGGAAAAGACATGTGGTGTGCGGTGATCTGGATTCCCATCGACTCTCCCTCCTCGATCGCGACTGCGACCTCGACTCCGACCGCGGCCTCAGGCTCTCATGAAGGCCGATCTCGTGGCGACGAGAGGAATCCCGAAGACGACGAGAGGCATCACATTGATGAGAACGACGTTGAACCAGGCGCCGTGCAGAATCGAGATCGTCGAGTCGACGCTGAACCAGAGAAGCATGGGCCAGAGGATGGCGTGCCATGCCCAGACCTCCCGTCGCTTGAACGGGATCGCGGCGATGAAGGATTGCATCAGATAGCTCCCGGCAATCGTCCCGCCGAGGGACCCATCAGGAACGAACGCATGGCCCGCGCCTCGCCCGAGATCGCTCCATTGAAGAAGACGCGATCGATCCGCGCGGTCCAGAAGGCAAAAAGACCGGAATCCGACGCAACGGCCGCGACGACTCCGAAGGCCGTGAAGAAGAGACTGCCGAGCAACAGCCACCGTTGCCAGAAATCGAAACGCATGTTCCCCTCTCCTCCCGGTCACCTGTGCGGCCTGCCTTCGTCCGCGATCGCCGGCCAGGGGATTCCCCGGATCGGCCTCCGCCAATCAGTCGACCGACTCGGAAGGCTCCGGCCCGGGTCCCGGATTCATCGGCGAATACCAGACAGGCGAGGTATAGGCCCGCTCCTGCGTGATCCGCTTCGATTCCTCCGGAATCTTCGACCCGAATCTCACGGCATCGTAGGCCGTCCAGCGCGGCGTCGGAATCTCGAGTACGCGGGCATAGTAGAAGGCATTCTGCTTCCGGTCGAAATCCGGGTCCTCCCAGAACGCTTGCAGCATCGCCGAACCGATCGAATTCCGATACGTCGCCTTCCGCAGATCGACCGTATTGCCGACGGGAGGCGCATGCCCGTCCCTTCCCAGCCGCCGACCGTCCGAGAGCGCCACGTCGTAGACCCGCTCGTGACGCTCGCCCTTGCGGTCGATCCAGCCTTTCACGATCTGGATGCGGTCGAGATTCGCGCCCTCCGGATCGCGAAGCGCCTGCACGAGGAATCCCGGTTTCTCGAAGAGCGAGGCCTTCCGCAGGACCCCGCCCATGGGAACACCTTTCGAGTAGGCGTACGGCGCGAGATCCGGACGCTCGAGATCCCGCGCGTCGTAGTCGAAACCCGCAAAAAGCCGCACGCGAATACGAGAACCCGTCGTCGCGTAGGTCTCGCGCCGCTCCATCGCCTCGAAGATCGCCTCGCGCGTGTTCTCCCGAGCCCAGACCGCAGCCAGACCCGAGGCGACCTGCTGCCAGCCGAAGACCGAAGC
Source organism: Deltaproteobacteria bacterium (assembly GCA_011051925.1). Taxonomy (GTDB): domain Bacteria; phylum Myxococcota_A; class UBA9160; order UBA9160; family UBA4427; genus UBA4427. The sequence continues at coordinate 681 of DRKE01000185.1, read as the reverse complement.
CTGGTTGACCCTGGCGAGGGGATCGGTCATCCGGGTCGGGCTCGGTTCCATCCCGGAGTGTTTTCCGAAGAAATTGTCCTCCCGCGCCGTCGAAAGCGCCGTATGGCTATCGGTACTGCCGATCATGCCGAAGCGATAGGGATTGACGCCCGTCTCCGCCTCGACGCGAAGACCCAGCCCGAGCGCGGAACGCGCGTACTCCCCTTCGAGCATGTCGTTCGTCTTCCGTTCGGTCCCTCCGAGATTGGACTGATCCCAGGTCTCGTAGTCCGCGAACTCGTCGTTCGGAGACAGGAAGGGATGGGTCTCGCCATCTCCCTTGATCTGGGTGACTTCGACCAGCGGCTCCCACCGCACGCGACGACGCGCGTAGTCCGCATCGAAGTCGCTTCCGTCGAGCCGCGTCGTCTGGAACATCATCCCGTTGCTGAGGTTGCCATTGTGCGGGATTGCCAGGACATCGTCCCCGGTTTCCGCTTCGTATTCCTCGAAGAATCTCCAGAGATCCTCGGGGTCGGGGCTATCCAGACTCGAAATGGGGACACGACGCGTGGTCTTGTCGGCGCTCCCCTTGAAGATCACGACGCGATGGAGATTGTTGCCATCGATCATCGAGGTCCATTCGTAGCCCGTGAACGCCGTGAAGACACCGGGGTCGTTCTGGCGATCGGCCTCCTCGGC
>DRKE01000184.1 GCA_011051925.1 Deltaproteobacteria bacterium | reverse complement strand
CATCCGTCGTCCAGGTCGCGCCCCGGAGCACGTCCACCTCGAGATTTCCGAAGGCTTCCTCGAGCCGCTCGAGGAGCGCGGATGGCGCTTCGCAGTAGTCGGATGGGGGAAGGTAGTGATAGCTCGTGCCTTCGTCCCGGTAGGCGCGGTCGACGAGAATGAAGTAGGGCGGCGGCTGGACGTCGAGGAGCTGGCCGGAAGAGGTGAGGTTGATCAGGAGCTGACAGCCCGAGACGAAGAGTTCTTCCGCGAGGAGGACGGCGAAAGACGAGCCGACCGCACAGCCGATGATGCCGAACTCCATTCCGTCTTCTTCGAAGACATGGAGCTCGGTGTGGTAGCAGACCCAGTCGCGATGGAGGCGGGCGCGGTTCTCGGACTTCAGTCGCCGGACGATGTCGCCATCGGGATCGAGAATGCAGACCTCCGGGACAGGGCGGAAGTCGGCTGCCTTCTGGCGCCTGGCTTCGCGGAGCAGGCTTTCCGGAGTGAAGGCCGAGGGAGCGCGATGGTCCTTCTCGCGGAGGATCGGCGGGAGATCTCGTTCAGGCATCAGGCATGGACCCCGGACTTCAATGCCGGCGCAGGGTGCGGCCCGCGCGGGAATCGATGTCGAAGCGGCCCTTTTCGAGAACGATCTGGCCATTGATCGCGACGAAGTCGATCCCGGTCGGACTCTCGCTCGGACTGCGCCGCGTCGTCCGGTCTCCGATCGTCCCGGGATCGAAGACGACGATGTCGGCGGCGAGGCCCGGGGCAATCCGTCCGCGATCCCGGAGCCCCATGCGTTCTGCCGAGAAGCCGGTCATCCGACGGATCGCTTCGGGCAACTTCATCAAACCGAGCTCCCGTACATATCGACCGAGGACCCGGGGGAAGGTTCCGTACGACGCCGGGTTGTCGAATCCATTCCCGGTCAGGATCGTGTCGGTCTCGACGCAACATCGGGAATGCGCGAGGACCTTGCGCAGGCTCGTCTCCTCGTCGTCGCGCCCGCTGTAGTTCCAATTCATGATGCGGGTCTCGGGGCCGAGTTCCGCGATCAGGTCGAGATAGGTCTCGGTCCCGCTCCGCCCCCGCTCACGCGCGATCTCCGCTACGGAAAGGCCTTCGTAGTGGGAGAGGGTCCGATCGGGCACCCAGAGGATCTGCGTGTCCTGCCAGTCCATTCCGACGACCGACTGGACGGATTCGAGGATCGAAACGAGCTTGTCGCGGGATTCGGGGTTTCCGGCATGCATCCGGGCATCGTTGAGGGCCCAGGGCGGCAGGAAGACGATGAGCGTCGTGTTTCCGCCGACGTAGGGAAAGGCGTCGAAGGCGATGTCGACCGAATCATCGACGAGCGCATCGAGATGCTCGAGAGTGCGATCCGTCGACGGCCAGGTCGACTCGCCGACGAAGATGAGGTGGGAGTGCTGGACGGGGATGTCATGCGCGCGATGAACGGCTGCCGTTTCGTCGAGGGCAGTGATATTCGTCGGAAAGAGATCGGGATTGCCCGTCTCGATCGACACATAGCTTCGCGCGTGGGAGGTGTAGATCGCGTCCCGTTCCCGAAGCGGTCGGGTCACGCCGAGGAGTTCATCGAGGTTCGCGAAGATGCCGGGGGCGTAGCCGAGTCCGGTGGAAAGACCGATCGCGCCCTCGTCGAGAGCGGCGCGAGCGAGGTCGGCCATCGCCGCGATCTCGGCTTCCGATGCCTCGCTGGAATCGTTTCCCTTGATCGCGGAGCGGAGCGTTCCGTGTCCGACGAGCTGGGCGTTGTTGAGCGCGAGTCCCCGAGAGTCGAGCAGGGAAAGGTATTCTCCCATGCCGGACCACGCGTAGTCGAGGGCCTCGTCGTGGAGCAGCCGGCCGAGCGCGGGCACGATCCGCTCGTTCGACGGGACGAGGGGGGCTGGCGTGCACCCGCAATTCCCGGAGACCAGGGTCGTGATGCCCTGCTCCACGAGCGGGGCGAGGATCCGGCCGTGTCCGGGCTGGGGAAGGACCCAGTCCGCATGACTGTGCATGTCGATGAATCCCGGAGCGAGGGCCCGGCCATGACAGTCGATCCGGCGTGCCGCTTCGGCGTCGGAGAGGTCGCCTACCGCGGCGATACGATCGCCGCGGATACCGACGGAAGCCGGAATCGCCTCGGCGCCCGTTCCGTCGAAGACCCGCGCGTTCTCGAAGAGGAGATCGAAGGACATGGACACAGGGTGGCACCTTTGACGTCGGTGCTCCAGTCGGCGGCGTCGGCCCCTATCGAGGATCCGGCTCAGCGGCGTGCTCGAAGTCCGGAACGACACGAGAGGGTCGGGTGGATGCCGGGACGCGCGCGGTCGAGTCGAAGCCGTCTCAGCGCGTCCCGAACCAGTTGGACCAGCCGGGCTTGAATTCCTCGATCATCGTGGCGACGTCCTCATGGCCTGCCGCCCGCGCCAGCTTCAATGCCGTGTCCCCGGAATCGCTCCGCATTCGTCGGTCGGCCCGGTTTTCGAGCAACAGCCGGACGACGTCCTTCCGTCCGTTGCTGGCCGCGCCCATCAACGCGGTCATCCGTCGTGCTCCGCGCTGATCGACGTCGGCACCCGCCTCGAGCAGGCGTTCGACGACCTCCAGGTATCCCCGGCTCGCCGCGGCGATGAGTGGGCTATCGCCATTCCGGGTCGACCGATCAGGGTTCGCGCCCGCGGCCAGCAGCTTGTCGATGACCTCGGGTCGGTTGGCCTGGGTGGCGGCCATCAGCGGCGTTCGCCCGTCGCTGCAGGGTGCGTCGAGGTCGAGTCCGAGCCCGAGGAGTGCGTCCAGGATCTCATCCTGTTCAGCACTGATCGCTCCGCAGATCGCCGCTGCGCGATTCGAATTCTTCTCGGTGACCTCGAGCAGGGCCCTGACGGCGGTCATTCGTCCCTCGCTCGAGGCGCGAGCGAGCGCATCCCCGGTGTCGAGATCCGACCATGATCCCCCCGCCTCCTGCAGCAGACGGAGTTTTCGCGAAGTCGCCCCTTCGGCCGCGTATCGGATCATCCCCGCGGAGAGACGATCCCGGAGATGGGGATCGGCACCGCGGTCGAGCAGCAACTCGACGACGTCGTCGGAGCCTTTCGCGGTCGAAGCCAGGGCCCGCATCAACGCGGTCGTTTCGTCGCTTCCCCGGAGATCCGGATCGACTCCGGCCTCGAGCAGGGCCCTCACGACTTCGACGTGGCCATGGTCCGCGGCGCGGTGGAGGGCGGAATCTCCGGCGGGATCAAGGGTCGAGGCATCCGCGCCGGCGGCGAGGATCTGTCGAAGCAGTCCGTCGTCTCCACGGCGAGCCGCTTCGACGATCGGGGGAAGGCTTTCCTCTTGCTCCTCGCGGCTTCGGTTCCGACGATTGGACTCGAGGGCGGCCAGGCGATCGGCATCCGTCTCCCGCTCGATCGTCGGAGCGCCGGCGCGACGGAGTCGATGGGCGAGCCCTTCGAATCCGAAGCGACGGGCGAGGTCGGCTGCGCTGATCCCGTTCTCGAGCGTGGCCGTGGGATCGGCGCCCGCCGCGAGGAGATCCTCCACGATCGGTGCGAGACCGAGTCGGGCCGCTTCCATCAGCGGTCGGTCACCCCGGGTCGAAGGCGTGTTCGCGTTCGCGCCGGCGCGGAGCAGACGTCGGACGATCCTTCGCTGTTGGCTGCGGATGGCGACGATCAATGCCGGTTCTCCGAGGCGGGAGGTCTGGTTCGGGTCGGCCCGGCGTTTCAGCAACAGATCCACGATCTCGGCACGCTCGCGGTCGATCGCCAGCAGGAGCGGGCGCCAATGTCGCGTGTCTCCGGGGGCGCCATTGACGGGGGCGCCCCGGGCGATGGCATCGCGTGCTGCTTCCGTGTTCCCGAGTCGGATGGCCTGAGCGAGGGCCTCTCGTGGATCCCTCTGCGTCGTGGACGAGCGTGCGCCCGACGGGGCACGGGCGCCCGAGCGCTGCATGCGGGCCAGGGCCTTCCTGGCCTCCCGGTGGCCGGCACGCGCGGCATCCCCGATGAGTTCCATCGCACGACCCCGATCGGCCTTCACGCCCAGACCCTTTTCATAGAGCTTTCCGAGCGCGTATTGTGCATCGGGGTCACCGCTCGACGCCGCCTTGCCGAACCAGTAGGCCGCCTTCGCATTGTCCTGTTCGACGCCCCGTCCGGATCGATACGCGACACCGAGTCGATAGCGAGCTCGCGGGTTTCCGCGCCTGGCCGCTTCCCGCCAGATCCGGACGGCCTTCTCGAAATCCCGGACGCGGACTGCGTCCCGGGCCGCTGCGAGCGCCGGGTCCTCGGCGGCGGGGATCTTCCTGTCCGCAGCCTTGGCGGCGCCGGCCGACCCGGCAGCCATGGTGCCGGCCAGGGAGAGCAGGGAGATGAAGAGAGCGGCGCGAAGCATCCTCGAGGCGGTCATGGCGGAAGGATAGGCAGTTCCCGGCCGGAGCCCCATCAGACCCGGCCGTGTTCGGTCACGACCTCGATCTCCATGGATCGGAGAAAATCCGTCGGAAGGATTCCGCCCGCGCAGATGATGACGGCATCGTTGTCGAGACGGAGAGCCCCGTCCGGGGTTTCGATGTCGATCGTGTCCTCTCCGATGCCCGTGATCTTCGAATTCAACAGGAGCCGCAAGCGTCCCGCCTCGACGGCGCGCTTCACCGATTCGCGGTTCTTCGCCTTCGCCCGGCCGAAGGCCGCATTGCGATAGGAGAGTGTCACGTCGGTTCCAGCGACGTCGGCCAGGGACCAGGCCGCTTCGAGAGCGCTGTCTCCGCCTCCGACGACGACGACGTGTTTTCCTGCATATTGTTCGGGATCGATCAGGCGATAGACCACCTTCGTCTGATCCTCGCCCGAAACCCCGAGCTTTCTCGGCGTGCCACGTCGCCCGATCGCGAGCAGGACCGCGCGGGTTCGTAGCCGGCGTGTCGTCGCCTGGACCGAGAAGAGTCCGTTCGACATTCTTTCGACCCTCTCCACGCGGCAGCCGTATTCGATGCGGACCTGCGTCTCGTCGATCACCTTCTCCCAGAGTTCGAGCAGCGCCTCCTTGGTCGTCTCCCGGATCTTGACCTTGCCATAGAGCGGCAGGTCGACCGGAGCGGTCATGACGATCTTGCCGCGGGGGTAGTGGGCGACCGTGCCGCCCAGGGATTCCTGTTCCAGCGTTTCGAAGCGGAGTCCGTGCTTTTTCGCCGCCAGGGAGGCCGAGAGACCGGCCGGTCCGGCGCCGATGATCACGACGTCGAGAACGTCATCCCCCGCTGCCCCTTTCGCCCGCTCGCCATTGGTGGCAGCGATCGCGTCCATGGCCTGCTTGCCCTGCTCGATCCCGTTCCGGATGAGACCCATCCCCCCGAGTTCGCCGGCCACGAAGATGCCGGGCACGTTGGTTTCGAAATTCTCCGAGACCCAGGGAATGTCGACGCCGCGTTCTTCCGTACCGAGAACGAGGCGGATCGCATCGAAAGGGCAGGCGTCCTTGCAGGCGCCGTGACCGATGCAGTTCGCGGGAGTGATCAGCTCGGCCTTTCCGACGACGATGCCCAGGACGGATTTCTCGGGGCATGCGTCGACGCAGGTACCACAGCCGAGGCAGAGGGACGGGTCGATCACGGGATGGAGCGAAGCCGGCTGCATCAGTCCATCCTCGATCGATTGGGCGAGGACCGCGGCATCGTGCTGGCTGCGCCCCTTCGCGCGATGGGCGTAGAAGAACCAGATCAATCCCAGGATCGGGACATAGACGAGTAGCGCTTCGATGGTCACATGCATCGGGACATCTCCCCGCGTCGATCCGCTTCCGAGCCTCCGACACGCGAGAATCGATCGCGGATCCGGACTAGAACTGCCATTGAACCCCCAGTTCGACGAAATAGCTCGTCTGACGAAAGGCACCGCTTCCCGAGATCGGTTCCCGATGGTCGATTCCGCCCTCGAGATTCAACAACCACGATCGGTATCGCCAATAGGTTTCGAGGCTCGGCCGCACCAGGAACTGCGTTCCCTGGGTTCGGGAATCCGTGAAGGCCCAGCGGAGCCGTGGGAGCACCCGCACGCCTTCGAGGACCGGGAATCGCGAATAGGCGGTTGCCGTGAACGAGCGGGACGTATCCCCCTCGAAATATCGAAAGGAGACGCTGCCGACCCCGCCGTCGATCAGCCAGTCGCTGACCAGGAACTGGACCGTTCCGGCGACATCGGGGCCGAACGCGTCCGTTCCCTGGACACCCCCCGACGTCTTGGTGCCCGACACGTGGGAGACGTTGAGGTCCCCCGAGATCTGGAGACGATCACTCAGGCGGTGGGTCGCGCCGAGCGTGCCGGACCAGGAGACGGCCGTCCGATCGAGGGCGAGGTCGCGGATCTCGCTCTCCGAGAAAAGCTTCTTCAGGCTGTCGAGATCGCTGACGCTCTGGCCCTGGAGCGCGGTCTGCAGCGTCAGGATCGGGCTGTTGCGTCGTTCGATGAGGAATCGATAGTCCGTATCCGGCGACGCGCGAAAGGTCGTG
>DRKE01000183.1 GCA_011051925.1 Deltaproteobacteria bacterium | reverse complement strand
AGCGCGATGGATGGGAAGATCCTCTTTCTCGCCGTGGGAACCGGTCTGGACATTCCGTTCTTTCCTCCGGGCCGTACGATCACCGGAATCGACATCAGCCCTCGCATGCTCGAAAAGGCCCGACCACGCGCCGAAGCCTACGCTGGCCATCTCGAACTTCACGAGATGGATGTCCACGATCTCGATTTCGAGGACGGCTGCTTCGATCAGGTCTTCACCTCCTGCACCTTCTGTTCGGTGCCGAATCCCGTCGCCGGGCTCGAGTCGCTCCGACGGGTCTTGAAGCCCGGAGGCGAGCTTCGCATGTTCGAGCACACGGGAAGCCGCTGGTTTCCATTCAACCTGATGATGAACCTGATGACCCCGCTCTCCCGGCAGGTCGGTCCGGAAATGAATCGCCCGACCGTCGAGAACGTCCGGCGCGCGGGCTTCGAAGTCCGCGAGGTGAGGAACCTCTATCTCGATGTCGTCAAGACGATCGCGGCCGAAGCGCCGGCCTGAGCTTCGATTCCACCCCCGGGCAAGGCTCGCAATAGCCGACCGCAACGCGATCAGCCGCCGACCGCGAAGCCTCGCTGCACGGCGGGTCTTTGCGCGATCCGCTCCATCCATTCGACGACGCGTGGCCGGCTCGTCATCTGCGGAGCACCGAGCGCAAGGACGGGCTGAAGCCACGGATAGTGCATGATGTCCGCGATTGAATAATCGATCGCCATGTACTCGCGACCATCGGCCAGGATCCGATCGAGCACGCCCAACAATCGATCGATCTCGGCGGAGAAGATCGCCACCATTTCCTGGTTCCGCTCCGCCTCGGGGCGGCGTAGCTGTTCTGCCAGCCGTCCCAGGTTCGGCCCGACGCCACCGGTCTGGAAGAAGGCGTATTGGATCGCCTCCCAGCGGCGATCTTCGTCCGCGGACAGGATTCGATGCTCGGGATCCCATTTCTCCCCGAGGTAGAGCAGGATCGCGCCCGACTCCCAGATCACCCGATCGCCGTCCTCGAGAACGGGAATCTTGTGGTTGGGATTCCGCGCGAGGAAGGCCTCGCTCCGCTGTTCCCCCGCTTCGAGATCGACGCGAATCGCCTCGTAGGGAGCATCGATCTCCTCGAGCGCGATCGAGATCTTCCGACCGTTGGGTGTAGCCGCCGTATGAAGCTTGAGCATGGAATCCTCCTGAGGGTCCGTCCGAATTGCAGGATGGACCGGATGACAGGAATGTCGCTGGTCGGTCCTTCTCGGATGGATCATGTCGAACCGGACCACCCGGCTCGATCCGGCCCTGATCCGTTCCTGGCATCACGCCTCCAGCATGCAGCCGACCAGCTCGGATCACGACTGGACGAGGGGCCAGGCCATCATCGCGAGTCCCGCAGTCCCGATCAACCACACGAGGGATCGGAACATGGGAATTCCGCTCAGATAGGCCGGCACATAGACGACACGCGCGACGAGAAAGACCAGGGCCGCGGACCTCACGTCTCGGCTGTCGTGGTCCGTGACCATCGCGAGCAGCGCCAGGGCGAGGAAGATCGGGAGCGCCTCCAGCATGTTGTTCTTGGCACGGTCCAGTCGCGCAGCGACGATCGACATCTCCGGCGGGTCGTCGCGGTTCCCGACGATCCCCCGCATGTCGAAGCCGAAGCGCGACGTTTCCTGAAGGAAGATCTGGACCATGTAGAGCGCCAGCACCAGGAGGATGATCGTCGTGAGCGTCATGATTCGGGCTCCCCTTCGGCCGTTCCGAGCGTCTCTCGAAACCGGGTGTCCATGTCGGGCCCTCGACCCGAGATCATCGGGCCCGTGCCCGGACGACGTGGCCCCAGAGATCGAGATGGCGGTGGGGAAACGGGAAATGGCCGAAGCCGAACTCGACGAAGCCGGCCTCTTCCAGCGCCCCGCGAAGCTCTTCTCGCGTGTAGAGATTCGCGGACCACCAACGCTGGATGAGCGGCCTCATCAGGAAATTGTTCCGCGTGATGAACAGATGCAGAGTCCCACCCTCGCGAAGCCGTCGGCGCAACCCGCCGAGCGCCCTCGCGAGGTCGGATCGCGGGATGTATTCCAGCATCGAAGCGGTGATGACGACGTCGTAGCCCTTCCAGTCCTCGGGCAGTGTCTCGAGGTCCAGGACATTCGCCTGCATGAGGTGGACATCCTCGATTTCTGCAGAGGCGAGCCGGATCCGGAAACGTTCGAGCATGGCCGGCGTGAGGTCGAAGGCATCGATCCTTCGGGCGGACAGACCGCGCGCTTCGAGCGCAGCGTGGAGCGCGAAGGTCGTCACACCGGTCCCGCAGCCCGCATCCAGAATCCGGAGATCCGGATGGAGCGCCGGCGACCGCATGAAGACCGCCCGCAGCCCCTGCGGATAACCCACCCATCGGATGAAACGCAGATAGCTGTCGATGCGCGCGGAATAGATTTCGCTCGCGCCCTTCTCCGCATCCGTCGCCGTCGGTTCGCGGGCCTTTCTTTCCGACGGGATCGGCCTCGCCGCGTCCATCATTTTCTCGCGAAGATGTGCAGACTCGTGACGGCACGGCCGTAGTCCCGGGCTCGTTCGCGGTCGATCCCCAGACGCTGCATGGCTTCCCGGACCAACGGGTCGTCCAGATCGATCGTGTCTCCGAAGCAGCTCTCGCTTTCGATGCGGACCTCGGCGAAACCGGCATCGCGGATCGTCTGGAGATAGGGCTCTCGAAGAACGGCCCCACCCACGCAGCCGAGATAGGCGTCGACGCTGTGCAACAGGGCTTCGGGCAACTCCCGTTCGAGGACGACGTCCGACACCATCATGCGCCCGCCGGGTCGCAGGACGCGATAGGCCTCGGCGTAGACCTTGTCCTTCTCCGGAGAGAGGTTGATGACGCAATTCGAGATGATCGCATCGACGCTCTCGTCTTCGAGGGGCAGGTCTTCGATATAGCCCTTTCGGAACTCGACGTTGGTCGCGCCCACGGCCCGGGCGTTTGCCCGCGCCTTTTCCAGCATCTCGTCGGTCATGTCGATCCCGATCACCCGACCTTCGGGTCCCACGGCCCGGGCGGCGAGAAAGCTGTCCATTCCCGCTCCGCAGCCGAGATCGACCACGATCTCGCCCGGGCGAAGCGCGTCGATGGCCGTCGGGTTGCCGCAACCGACTCCGAGATTGGCGCCGTCGGGCACCGCTTCGAGCTGATCCGCTGCGTAACCGATCCGGCGGGCGGCATCCGCTGCACGGCAGGCGATCGCCTCGGGATCGTCGATGGCCCGTCGAGCCAGTTTCCCGTACCCCTCTGAAACGGTTTCCCGAAGACGATCCGGGTCTTCCATTCGGGTGTCCTGTCCGCTCATGACTCCTCCTCCATTCCACAATGGCCCGCCTGCAGTCCATCGACCGCATCGACGAGCAGTCCCAACGCGTAGAGCACGTCCTCACGTCGCTCGGGCGGAATCCGTTCGAGGATCCGGTCCGAGTATTCGTCCGCACACCGAACGAGCTTCCGGGCGAGCGTCCGTCCCGACGGCGTGAGCGCGACGTAGACCCGCCGACGATCGCCCCTTTCATCCCGGGATCGTCGGACCAGCCCGTCCCGCACCATTCCGTCGACCGACCGTGTCACGGTACTGGCATCCAGCCCGAGACGATCGGCCAACCCACGCACCGGAAGGGGTCCTTCGGCCAGCAAGGTCTCGAGGGTCACGCAGCGCGAAAGGCTGACCCCGAAACAGCGCTTTTCGTCCCGCTGGAGCGCGTTCACGCGCTGATAGGCCAGCCCGAAGGCTGCCCGGAACTTCTGTTGCAGATCCCCGGATTCCATTAGATGTATTATACATAGATTGTAGAATACAACAACTTCGGTTCGCCCGAACGCGGAGGATCGACAGCGGGTGGGGCGGGAGGAGGCGGGAGGAGGCGGGAGGGAATCATGGCTCGCCGGACCGAGGTCAATCGAGCGATCTACGGGATCCAGGAACCGACCGGGGTCGAACTCTGCGGCATCGTCTGCAGCGGCCTCGCGGAACGATTCGCCGAAGGGCTCGAGGCCCTCGAAGCCGCCTCGTGAACGACCTGTCCCGTCGCGGCCTTTCTTCAGGTCGCGTTTGCGAAATGGACCCGCGTTCGATTGGCCAGCGCCACGAGCGAAAGCATCACCGGCACCTCGACGAGGACACCGACCACGGTGGCGAGAGCGGCCCCGCTCTGCAGTCCGAAGAGACTGATCGCGACGGCCACGGCGAGCTCGAAGAAATTCGAGGTCCCGATCAGGGCAGACGGTGCGGCGATGGCGAAGGGGACCCGCCAGACCCACGCCCAGGCATAGGCGATCAGGAAGATCCCGTAGCTCTGGACGATGAGCGGTGCCGCGATCATCGCGATCAGCATCGGCTGCGCCAGGATCCGGGGCCCCTGGAAGGCGAATAGCAGGACGACGGTCGCCAGGAGACCGACGATCGTGAAGGGTTTCATCCGCGCGCAGAACGCTTCGACGGCGGCTTCTCCGGTCTCCCGGGAGACCAGGGCGTGGCGCGTGAGGTAACCCGCGACGAGAGGAATGACGACATAGAGCGCGACCGACAGGATCAGCGTCGACCAGGGAACGATCACATCGGCCACGCCCAGCAGGAACGCGACCAGCGGCGCGAAGGCGAAGATCATGACCAGGTCGTTCACGGAAACCTGGACGAGCGTGTAGGTCGCGTCACCGTTCGTCAGCTGGCTCCAGACGAAGACCATCGCCGTACAGGGAGCCGCCCCGAGAAGGATCATCCCGGCGATGTATTCTCGCGCCTCCGCCGGATCGACCGCGGAGGCGAAGAACACCCGAAAGAAGAGAAAGCCCAGAGCCGCCATCGTGAAGGGCTTGATCAGCCAGTTGACCGTGAGCGTGATGACGAGTCCCTTCGGCCGATCCCCGATGTGACGCAGGGACGCGAGATCGACGTTCACCATCATCGGGTAGATCATCACCCAGATGAGAAGGGCGACGACGAGGTTCACATGCGCGATCTCGAGACCGGCGAGGACGCCCAATGCATCGGGAAACAGGGTCCCGAGAAGAATTCCCACGGCGATCGCCGCCGCCACCCACAGCGTCAGATAGCGCTCGAAGACGCCCATGGCCCGATGTCCCTCCCCGATTCCCTCTTCGCGGTCCCGACCGGAGTCCACCCGCGTTCCTTGACTCGCCTCGATATTTCCATAGCATTGGAGACATGGAGAAACAACTCGTCGTCAGTGCCCTCGCGGCCCTCGCCCAGGAAACGCGGCTCGACGTCTTTCAGCTGCTCGTTCGATCGGGCCCCACCGGCCTTCCGGCGGGTACGATCGGGCAGCGCCTCGGGATTCCGTCGGCGACCCTCTCGTTCCACCTGAAGGAGCTGAAGAGCGCGGGCCTCGTCCGCTGTGAACGACGGGGCCGTTCCCGGATCTACAGCGCCGATTTCGCCGCGATCCGCGACGTGATCGCCTTCCTCACCTCGAATTGCTGTCGAGGCATCGACGGTGCCATGCCAGCCGGTGAGGAGACCTGCGACCTCGGCGCCGATCTCGACTGTTAGGGGCGTCCTGCAGAATCCGCCCGACAGGCATCGACTTCCGGATCCGCCTCGAAGACGATCGTCTGTGTACGCTGCTTCTGATCGGCGTGCGCGAGGATGGCAGCAAGCAAGCGGCCTACTGGCGGAACCGACACCGTCGATGTGGTGAAGTCCTGGGCCGGGCGCGAGATCCAGGCCGCGATGGTCATCTCGGTCGATCCCGGGGCGAACGGAGGCAGCTGGCCCTGGGAGGCCACGCATCCCAATGGGTCGACCGCGACTCCATTCGGCGTGAGGGTCGTGATCGGCGCCGTGCACCCGAAGGAATTGGGCGACGCTTCCAGGGCGTCCGACAATCCAGGGGTCGCGACGTTCGTGGCGTGCAACGTGCCGGCATTCTCGAAGAGCTCCGGGGTCGCTGGATCGTCGACGAGCCCGTAGTAGAGCGTCGGTGCACCCACCCCGTCCGGAACACAGGTCGCCGCGCATCCGGTCGACAATCTCTTGCACATGCTGCCGGCTGCGCAGGAGGCCGGCACCGGATAGAGACAGCCCTGCGCCGCGGCGATCTCGGCCATCGCCATCTGGAGCAGAGTGATCGCGACGACGATGACGGTGCTGCCATCGCGCAGACGCGCGCTCGAAACGAGCGGTCGGGGCCGCGAGAACATTCCGTGATCTCCTCGCATCTCCCTGTCAACATATCATGGATTCGGAAGCGAAAAACGAGCTGCCAGCTCGCTGCTCATTCGTCCCGAGGCCGGGGCGGAACTGGTATCCCGGACGACGGCTGTCATAATGGCGACGGCCTCCGGCCGGATCCTGGCCAGGGACTCCTCGGATGGCTCGTCCAGGGCGTCCGAGCGGCCCCGTGCAACCTTTTCTCTGCGATTGGAAATGCCCCATGCGGATTCGCTTCGGATGGCTCAAACGCGGCCTGATCGGCCTTCTGGGACTGACCGTCGCCCTCACCATCGCCGCTCTGGTCGTCATCCGGATCGCGGAGATGCGAATCGCCGACTCGACCCGGATCGACGATCCGAACGGAATCGAATCCCTCGAGACCGTCGAGCTCGGCGGCGTAGGCCAGTCGATCTACCTGCGCGGCCGGGATCGCGGGAACCCCGTCCTCCTCTTCCTGCACGGCGGTCCGGGCGTTCCTGAAATGCCCGCTGCACGCGACTTCGGACTTCGCCTGGAAGAGGAGTTCGTCGTCGTCCACTGGGACCAGCGGGGCGCCGGGAAGTCCTGTACGCCCGCAGTTCCGGACGAGAGCATCCGCCTCGAACGGATTCTCGCGGACACCCTCGAACTGGTCGATCTGCTGCGCGCGCGATTCGGCGTCGACAAGATCTACCTGGTCGGTCATTCCTGGGGCAGCGCACTCGGCATCCTCGCGGTCGAGCGCCATCCCGAGCGCTTCCATGCCTATGTCGGGCTGGGCCAGGTGGTCGACATGCGGGAGAACGAGGAGATCTCCTATCGCTATGTCGTCGACCACGCGAAGGCCGAAGGAAACGAGGAAGCGCTCACGGAGCTGTCCCGGATTCATCCCCCCTATGCCGACCGTGAGGAATTGATGACCCAGCGGGCCTGGCTCGGACACTACCGGGGAGATTTCCATGCCGGAGGCGGCATGGAGAGATTCGCGCGAGCCCTGATCTCGAGCCCCGAATACACGCTCCGCGAGAAATTCTCGTTCTACGGTTGCGCCATGAACTCCATCGATCAGGCCTGGGATGACCTGGCGGGGATCGATTTCATCCGCGATGCACCACGAATCGCGGTTCCCGTCTATTTCTTCGCCGGTCGGCATGACTACAATACGCCCTTCGAGCTCGTCGAGCGCTACTTCGAGATCCTCGAGGCGCCCCACAAGGAGATCGTCTGGTTCGAAGAGTCGGCACACAGCCCCAATCTCGAGGAACCGGAACGCTATCAGGAAGCCCTGATCCAGAAGGTCCTGGAGCCGACCCGATCGACGATGCGACGAGCCGGATGAGGAAGAAACGATGAAGCACGTGTTCATCGCCATGCTGTCGACCGAGACGAATACCTTCTCCCCGATCCCGACGGGTCCCAACGTCTGGCGGGACATGATGCTCGTGCGTCGATCCGATCCCCCCGCGGAGGTTCCGCCCATGCTCGAGATGGCTCGGGCGATGATCGGGAAACGGTCGAAGGAGCGTGGCTGGGAGGTTGCAGAGGGACTCTTCGCCTTCGCGCAACCCGCCGGGATCACGCCGCGCGCTTTCTACGAAGAACTCCGGGACGAACTCCTCGCGGACCTCGAAGCGGCGATGCCGGTCGACGCCGTCCTGCTCATGCTGCATGGCGCGATGGTGGCGGACGGGATCGATGACTGCGAAGGAGACCTGTTGCGGCGCGTGCGCTCGCAGGTGGGACCCGCGATCCCCGTCGGTGCGGAACTCGATCTGCACTGCCATCTGACCGAAGAGATGCTCGCACGGGCCACCGTCCTCGTCGGGTACAAGGAATATCCCCATGTCGACGTGCTGAAACGCATGCTCGACCTGTTCACGATCCTGGCCGATACGGCCGAGGGTCGGGTGAAACCCGTGATGTCGACCTTCCCGTGCCGGATGACGGGCCTCTTTCCCACGACCCGCGAACCCCTTCGAAGTTTCGTCGACGAGTTCACGGAGCTCGAGAGGCGCGACGAGATCCTCAATGTCTGGCTCGGACACGGCTTTCCCTACGGCGACGTGCCCTCGATGGGTTCGCACATGGTGGTGGTGACCGACGACGATGCAGCGCTCGGCGATCGGCTGGCGGAGGAGATGGCGCGGCGCTTCTTCTCGATGCGACACGAGGTCCACGTCCCGACCCGAACCCTCGACGAATGCCTCGACGAGGCGATCGGCGCCCTCGAAGGGCCGATCACGATC
This sequence comes from Deltaproteobacteria bacterium, assembly GCA_011051925.1. Taxonomy (GTDB): domain Bacteria; phylum Myxococcota_A; class UBA9160; order UBA9160; family UBA4427; genus UBA4427. Next base: position 13,685 of record DRKE01000183.1, on the reverse strand, counting down.
GCTGATACCGGCGACAATGCCGGCGGCGGCGCTCCGAGCGATTCCACTTTCGTTCTGGGCGCCATGCTCGATCGCGGAATCGGGAATGCGGCCATCGGTCCCTTCTGGGATCCTGTTGCTGTCGGGCTCTGCCAGGACGCCGGCGTGGGAGCCCGGCTCCTGCTCCGGGTCGGCGGCAAGCTCGGCCCGACCTCGGGCGATCCGGTCGACGTCGAGGCCGAGGTTCTTGGACTCGTCGAGCGTCTCGAGAATTCCCTCGGCGGCGTCGACGTCCCGCTCGGCGCCGCGGTCGGCATCCGGGTCCGTCCCGTCGCCGCGGGCGGCCCCGAGGCCGGCGAAGGATCGACCGGCAGCAAGATCGCTCCTCCCGGGCGCGGTCTCGAAGAGGGAATCGACCTCGTACTGACCGAACGCCGCGGCCAGGGATTCTCCCCATCCCTCTTCTCCGCGGTCGGGATCGACCCCGAGAAGAAACACATCCTCGTCGTCAAGTCGACACAGCATTTCCACGCCGGTTTCGCTCCGATCAGCAAACGCGTTCTCTACGCCGGAGACAAGGGCGCCCTTCCGGGGGACATGCTGAAGATCCCGCTCGTCCGCGCGGACACGGAGAATCTGTGGCCCTTCACGGAGCAGCCCTTCGAAAGGGCAGGAGACGTCGAACGATGAACCATTTCGATTTCATCGTGATCGGTGGAGGCATCGCAGGTGCATCCGTCGCTTGGGAACTCCAGCGAAGCGGATCGACCCTGCTGCTCGAGCGCGAACCGCTTCCGGGTCATCACACGACGGGACGCTCCGCGGCCTTCCTCGTCGACAGCTATGCCGGGCCCGTGGTCGGCAAGCTGACCCGCGCCGGCCGCTCGTTCTTCGAGACGCCGCCCGAGGGTTTCACCGAAGCCCCCCTCGTGACCCCGAATGCGGTTCTCTGGATCGGCCGGGACGACCAGCGCGAAAGCCTCGAGAAGGCACTGCGCACCGGGCGCGAAGCCGGAGCCGGGATGGAGCCCGTTACCCTTGCAGAGGCCCGGAAACTCTGTCCCGTCCTGCGCGAGGAATACGTCGCGGGCGCCATCGTCGAGCCGAGCGCGCTCCATATCGACGTCGCCGGTCTGCTCGAATCCTTTCTCCGCGCGTTTCGCCGACTCGGGGGAAGGGTCGAGACGAAGTCCGGCGTGGAACGACTCGAGCGCAAGGGCGATTCCTGGGAAGTGGATGCCGGAGGTCGGATGCTCCGTGCCCGGGTCATCGTGAACGCCGCGGGCGCATGGTGCGACGAGGTCGGTCGACTCGCGGGAGCCCGATCGATCGGATTGCGCCCCTTGCGGCGGACGGCGATCACGTTCGACGGTCCCCCCGGCGTGGATACACGAACCTGGCCGCTCGTGATGGATGCGGACGAGGATTTCTACTTCAAGCCGGAAGGGGCCCAACTGCTCGCGTCGCCCTGCGACGAGACCCCCTCGCCTCCCTGCGACGCCAGCCCCGACGACTACGACGTCGCGCTCGCAGCCGACGCCGTCCAGCGGGCGACGACCCTCGAGATCCGGCATATCCGGAATCGCTGGGCCGGCCTGCGAAGCTTCGTGGCCGACCGGTCGCCCGTCATCGGGATGGAGCCCGAATGCGAGGGATTCTTCTGGCTCGCCGGTCAGGGGGGCTTCGGCATCATGACCTCTCCCGCGGCCGCTCGGGCAGCAGCCGGCCTGATCGTGAACGGAGTCCTGCCCGATGATCTGTCGAAGACCGGGCTGACGGCCGAGATGCTCTCGCCCGCCCGCCTCCGCCGCGGCTGACGATGGCGACCCGCGATCCAGCGCGCGAACTCCCGGGCGGCACGGTCATCTGGCTCTTCGTCGCGATCGAGTTGCTGACCTTCGGGCTCTTCTTCGTGGGCTTTGCCGCGTCCCGGCGTTCCGACCCCGCCCTCTTCCTGGCCGGGCAGGAGCAGCTACACCCGCTCTCGGGCGCGATCAACACGGTCGTCCTGCTGAGCGGAGGCTGGCTGGCGGCTCGCGGAGTCCTGGCGAACCGGGCGGACGCGCCGCGGCGAACCGCGGGCTTCTTCGTCGCGGCGGCATTGGCGGGCATCCTCTTCATGGTGATCAAGTCCCATGAGTATTCGGAAGTCTTCGCGGCCGGCATCTCGCTTTCGACGAATACGTTCTGGTTCTTCTATCTCTTCGTGACCGGCCTGCATTTCCTGCACGTACTCGCGGGGACCGGTTTCCTGCTCGGTACCGCATGGCAGGCGAAGCGAGGCGCCTACGGACCGGACGCCCCTTCGACCGTCGAGGCCGTGGCCGTCTTCTGGCATCTCGTCGATCTCATCTGGGTCTTCCTCTTTCCCCTCATCTATCTGGCGAGATGAACGTGCGCGAATCCGGAAAACGCCGCGGGGTCGGTCTCCTGCTGCTCTGCTGGATCATCCTGATCGTGCTGACCTTCGCGAGCTTCCGGATCGCCGAGGCCGACGGGAACGGACCACGTGCGGCGACCGCGACCCTCGTGCTCGGGATTGCGGTGATCAAGGCCCATCTGATCGGAGCCGTCTACATGGAACTGATGGACGCACCCCGCGTCTGGGCCGTCGCGATGAGTGCCTACCTCCTGCTCCTCACAGGCCTGCTCGTCGCCCTCTTCGCCTGAGGCGTCGCATTTTGCCACATAACGTGCATTCTCTAGACAGCTCCCCCGGCCTAGGATGTCGCGAGCTGCGATCCAGTCTGCCGTCGAGGGCGATCGGCCTTGGCCTTCGACTTGCAGATGTCTTCCGCGTCGCCCGATGTTGGGCGAAGGGAGGGTCTCATGCTGTCCAAGTCCCAGGCGCGATGGTTTTTCGTGGGGGGCACGGCCTTTTTCGGCGCGATCTTCATCTTCCTCACGGTGGACTCGCTGCGCGAAATCCCCGCTCGCCAGAATCAGGACCAGATGACCGCGGCCGTCGTTCGCGGGAAACACATCTGGGACCGCAACAACTGCATGGGCTGTCACACGATCCTGGGCGAGGGGGCCTACTACGCGCCTGAACTCACCCGCGTCGTCGAGAGACGTGGAAAGGAATGGATCGCCGTCTTCCTTCGGGATCCGGCCGCCATGTTTCCGGGCCAACGCAGGATGGTCCAATACGACTTCAGCCCCGAGGAGATCCAGGACCTCGTCGCCTTCCTCGAATGGATCGGCCGGATCGACACCAATGGATTTCCGCCCCAACCCGATCTCGCTCCGGCGACCGTCGTCGCGAGTCGTTCGACCTCGGCGTCGACAGCGGCCCGCCCCGCCTACTTCGACACGATCTGCGTGGCCTGCCATTCCGTCGGAGGCGCGGGCGGTTCGGTCGGGCCGGCCCTCGATGGCGTCGGAAACCGCCTGACGGCAGCCGAACTCGATCGTTGGCTCGAGGATCCTCCGGCCGTGAAACCCGGCACCGCCATGCCCAATCTCCATCTTCCCGATGCCACCCGCTCCGAGCTCGTCTCCTGGCTCGCGAGCCTGAAGTAGAGGTCCCGATCATGAAATTCCGATCCCAACGTGTCGCCTATCTCTTCTTCGCCACTTCGATGCTGCTCTTCACGCTGCAGATCCTCTTCGGCTTCATCATGGCGTTCGCCCATCTGGGCTTCGACGGTCTGCACGACATCATCCCATTCAATGCCGCCCGCTCGACGCATCTGAACCTCCTCGTCGTCTGGCTGCTCTCGGGCTTCATGGGCGCGGCCTACTACATGATTCCCGATGAAGCGAATCGCGAGATCTACTCCGAGAAACTCGCGATCGTCCAATGGGCCGCCCTGAACATCGTCGGGGTGATCGCCATCATCGGTTTCCAGTTCGGCTGGTGGGAGGGCCGGAAATTCCTCGAGATTCCACGGGAGCTCGACTACCTGGTCGTCATCGACGTCCTGCTCTTCATCTTCAACATCGGCATGACGATCTGGAACGGGAAACGCTTCACGACGACGAGCATCGTCCTCTTCGTCGGGCTGACCGCGGCCGCGCTCCTCTATCTCCCGGGCATGATCACCTTCGACAGCCAGGTACTCGACTCCTACTTCCGATGGTGGGTCGTCCATCTGTGGGTCGAAGGCGTCTGGGAATTGATCATGGGCGGCATCATGTCCTATCTGCTCATCAAGCTGACCGGGGTCGATCGTGAGGTCATCGAGAAATGGCTCTATGTCATCGTCGGCTTCACCTTCCTCTCCGGGATCCTGGGGACGGGCCACCACTACTACTACATCGGGACACCCGACTACTGGCTCTGGATCGGAGGGATCTTCTCCGCGATGGAACCCCTCGCCTTTCTCGGGATGGCCCTCTACGCTGTGGGCATGGCCCGTGCCGGTGGCATGAAACATCCGAATCGGATCGCCCTCTTCTGGACCGTGGGCTGCGGCGTGATGTCGTTCGTCGGTGCCGGATTCCTGGGCTTCGCCCACACCCTGCCGCAGGTGAATCTCTGGACCCACGGCACGCTCGTCACCGCGATGCATGGACACATGGCCTTCTGGGGTGCCTACGCCATGGTCGTGATGGCCATGATCGCCTACGCCATGCCGCGGATGACGGGACGCAAGCTCTATGACCACTGGATTCCGGAGTGGGCGTTCTGGGTTTCCAACGTGGGCATGATGGGCATGACCGGGGCCTTCGCGGTCGCGGGTGTGGCGCAGGTCTACCTCGAACGAAAGTCGGGAATGGACTTCCTCGAGGCCCAGAAGGCGATCGAGATCCATTTCTTCGGGTTGATCCTGGCGGCGTGCCTGCTCTCGGTCGGCATCGGTCTCTACATCCTGAACTTCATCCAGTACGGCCTGCCGAGCGAAGAGGCCGTGAGCCCGGGAGCGGCCTAGATGACTCCGGCGAGCCCGCCCACCCCCGGGCTCGCGCCCGTGCCGAAGGAACCGCCCTGGTATCGGCCCGTGGGAAACGAGTGCGAGCTCTTCGAGACGGCCTTCCGGCAGCAGGTGCCCCTGCTGTTGAAGGGCCCGACCGGGTGCGGGAAATCCCGGCTCGTCGAGCACATGGCGGCCCGGCTCGGTCGCCCCCTCGTCACGGTCGCGTGTCACGACGAGACGAGCGCCGTGGATCTCTCCGGGCGCTATCTCGTCGAGGGTGGTGACACGGTCTGGCAGGACGGTCCCGTCACGCGTGCCGTTCGAAGTGGCGCGATCCTCTATCTCGACGAGTTCGCCGAGGCCCGAAGCGATGTCGTCGTCGTCATCCATCCGCTGACGGACCACCGACGCACGCTCTATGTCGAGCGACACGACGAACAGATCGAGGCGGCACCGGGCTTCATGCTCGTCGTGAGCTACAACCCCGGCTATCAGCGGGGGCTGAAGGAACTCAAACCCTCGACCCGCCAGCGTTTCCTGGCAGCCACGCTCTCCCATCCCGATCCGGACGTCGAGCTCGAGATCCTGCAGGGCGAAACGGGCATCGACACCGCGAACGGGAAGAAGCTGTGCGCGCTCGTCCACAAGCTCCGCGAACTCGAACCCCTGGGCCTGGCAGAAATGCCCTCCACCCGCCTGATCGTGAACGCCGCGCGCCTGATCCAGGCCGGCCTGCCGGCGCGCATGGCCTGCGATGCCGCGATCGTCGAGTCCCTCACGGACGATGCCGAGATCGCGTCCGGGCTCCGGGATCTGGTCGCCCTGGTCTTCTGATGGCGCGGCCGCGCGTCGAACTCGATTGGGAGGAAGGCCTCTTCCGCGGTCTCCTCTCACTCTGGCATCGCTGGGCACCCGGACATGCGGAACCCGGCCCCGGCGCCGTTCTTCTCGAAGACGAGAAGGGCGCCCTCTCCGTTCTCGCGCAGCTGCTGTCCGCGGAGCCGGTTCGCCTGCTCCCGGCACGCGATGTCGGCGGGATCCGCGGACGCGACCTCCTGCTTCCGCGCTGCTTCGATCTGGCCCCGGATCACGAGACGAATCGGCGCTTCCTCATCGTGCGGACCGCGATCTCGGCAGCCATGAGGCGTCTGTCCCGGGATCGGCCACGGATGGCGACCGGCCCCGCGACCCCCCTCGATTCCCTGCGCCTGGCTCATGACGCGATCGAATGGCTGACGAACGAACTGCCGGCCTTCGCCCGGGAACACGAGGCCGCGCTCGGCCGTGCTCTGCAGGTCCGCCCCGATCCCACTTCCCTGCGTGGCCGAGCCCGACTGCTCGAGGAGTCGCGCCAGCGTGCGATGCGCGGCGATCGCCCATGGCTCGACGCCGGACTCAGGGAGGCGATCGAACGTGCCCCCGTGAGCGGGCCGGAGAGTCGCGGCATTCCGATCTGGGGCGAACTCATCGAGACGATCGATGCCGAAGACGTCGAGCACGACACGCCCGAAGAGGGCCATCGGGAGTCAGACGTCGAGAGCGAAGTAGCCGCTCCTGCACTCGAGGCCCTCCGCCGCGTCGAACTCGATCCACGAGAAAAGGAGGAAGCCGTCCTCGTCCACAACTTCGAGAAGGTCGAGACCCTCGACCGCTTCGACGGGAACATCCGGGACACCGACGGGGCCGACGAACTCGAAGCCCACATCGAAGCGCTCGAAGAAGTCGATCTCGGCGATCTCGTCCGTGACGACGATGATACGCATTCGATCCTTCGAGCCGACCTCTCGCTCGGACTCGACGTTCCCGACGTTCGCAGCATCGGGCCCGACGAGCATGGCATTCCCTACGACGAATGGGATGCCCGCAAGAAGCGCTACCGGCGGAACTGGTGCACGGTCTATCCCTCCGCGATGCGTGCGGCGAACCCGTCCTGGGGCGCACTCGCGGTCGCACGTCATGGTCGCCTGATCCGCGAATTGCGCCGACGCCTGGAGGTCCATCGAACCGAACTCCGACCCAGGGACAGGCAGTTCGACGGAGAAGACGTGGATCTCGCTGCACTGGTCGACGCCCATGGCGCCCGATGCGCGGGGCGAGGTCTCGACCCGCGGCTCTATGTCCGCCAGGAACGCCGGCGACGCAGCTTCGCGACGACGGTCCTCCTCGATGTCTCGCTCTCGACAGACGCCTGGGTCGGTGACCATCGGGTCCTCGATATCGCCCGGGAAGCGATCCTCGTCCTCGGAGAGGTGACCGACCAGCTCGGCGACCAGCTCCAATTGCTGGCCTTCGCCAGCCATACCCGCAATCGATGCCGGGTCTGGGAGTTGAAGGCCTGGGGGGACGCGTGGTCGCTCGCTCGCGATCGCCTCGGCGCCATCGAGCCCCAGGGCTACACGCGAATCGGCCCGGCAATCCGACACGCCGCGGCAGGCCTCGCCTCGACCCCCGCCGATCGGCGACTGCTCCTGCTGGTCAGCGACGGAAAACCGACCGACTACGATCGGTATGAAGGGCGATATGGCATCGCCGACATCCGCCAGGCGCTCCGCGAGACCGAACGCCAGGGAGTCCATTCCCATGCCCTGGCAGTCGATGAGGTGGCGCGAGCCTATCTTCCGCCGATGTTCGGCCCCGGCAGCTGGGATATATTGACCCACCCCGATCGTCTCCCGGAGGTCCTCACCACGGTTTACGGGCGCTTGACGAGCGGGTGACGGGAAGGGCTCGAAGGAGTCACCGTCGCCGGAAGACCGGCCGGTCGGACAATCCCGCTCGACCGGACACGGACAGGAGAGCGCATGTCTGAACCCTTTTCCGAACTGCTCGAGAAGATCGCCCGATTGCAGGAACAGCTCGACGACGCTTTCGAGGAGCGCGCCCGGCGGTTCCGCTACGAACTGAGGAACCGGAAGGTCGTGTTCGAGCGGGAGGTCCTCGAGGCGCACAAGGCCTTCAGGACGCGACTCTCCCAATACGTCCTGAACGCCCGGTTCCTTTCGATCGTGACGGCCCCCTTCATCTATTTCGTGGCCATTCCCTTCGCCTTTCTCGATCTCTCGGTCATCGTCTACCAGGCCGTCTGTTTTCCGGTCTACGGGATTCCCAAGGTCCCGCGTGGCGACTACATCGTCTTCGACAGGCATAGACTCGGATACTTGAATGCCGTCGAAAAACTCAACTGCGTGTATTGTGCCTATGGAAACGGGCTGATCGCCTGGGTCCAGGAAGTCGCCTCCCGGACCGAGGCGTACTGGTGTCCGATCAAGCACGCACGTCGGGTCAAGACGACCCTGCCCCGCTATGCCCGGTTCTCGGACTACGGAAGCGCCGAGACCTATCATGAGGATCTCGAGAAGAACCGCGAGGCAGCGAGGAAGGGGCTGTAGACCCGTTGCGCGCCGACCGACTCCTCGCGGAGGGCCGACTTACGGCGGACGATGCCAGGCAGATCGCCATCGGCCTGGCGGAGCGACATGCCCGGCTTCCGACCCGCCATTCCGGGGCCCCCGACGCGGAGTCGCTCGCTCGGGAACACGAGGAAGCGATCGCCGGGATCGTACGAGACGTGCCCGATCTCGCGACGAACGAACTCCGCCGCGCTGGGCGACACCAACGGGATTTCCTCGAGAGCCACGAGGATCGGCTGCTCGCCAGGATCGCCGACGATCGCATCCGTGGCTCCATCACGAGGCCCGGTCTTCGCGATGTCCATCTCGAGCGGGAGGCGACGTCCCGGATCGCGATTCGCGAGAGCGGACCTCCCCGGGACGTCTGCCAGGAAGTCGCCGCGTTATCGATCGATCTGCTGGTGGCCGCGAGGGTCGACGCGGCTGAATCCCTGATCGGCGAATACGCGGGCCGGACCGGTGATTTCGGACTCTATGAGTTCGTGAACTACTACGAGTTCTCGGTCGCTCTCCAACGTGCCGCGGAGGAAGCCCGAAGAATCGCCCGGATCGCGGACCCCGAGAAGCGCGAATCCGGCCCGGGCGTCATCCGGCGGCTCATCGCGATCGCACTCGCGAGCGACCGACGGGAGCCTCGACCACCTTTTCTCCTGGCGGTCGGCGGCCAGGTCGCGACGGGGAAGAGCACCCTCGCGCAGGCCCTGGCCGACCGTCTGGCCCTGCCGCGCGTGATCAGCGACCGGATCCGTGACCAACTTCTTCATGGCACGTCCCTGCAGAGGGCTCACGAGGCCGATTGGGCAACCAGCTTCACATCGGGCTTTCACGAGCGCGTCTATGCCGAGTTGTTCCGTCGAGCCGACCTGACCCTCGCTTCCGGACGAGCCGTGATCCTCGACGGCTGCTTCGCGCGAGCACGCGACCGCACGGCTGCGATGGCGCTGGCACGCCGACACGGCGTCCCCTTCCGCTTCGTCGAATTGAAGATCGACGAAGTGACTCGAAGCGAACGCCTCGCACATCGCGAAGCGATGGGCTCGCCGGGCGGCTGGAAGGAGATCGCGCAAAGACTCGCCTCGGAATGGGAACCGATCGATTCCCGTCTGGAAGAGCTGACCCAGCGACTCGAGGGCGATGCGAGCATCGAGGAGAACGTCGCTCGAATCGTCGCGAAGCTGCCGAGATGGCCGGACCCCGCCCAGCCCGGAACCCCTCTGCCCCCGTCCCGTGGAGTCCTCCCGCGATCGCCGAGGATCATCACGTTCGATTGCTGGAACACGCTGATCCGCGAGGCCGATTGGCCCCGGGCGCACGACCGGCGCGTCGACGCGCTCCTGAGGGCCGCTCGGGAGGCGGGGCGGAAGACGACGAGAGCCGAGGCGAGTGCCGCCTTCGAGGCCGGGTGGGCGCATCAGATGGCCTGCTGGCGCGACGGCATCCGAGCGGGCGCCCGCGAGGTCGCCATCCACGCACTCCGTGAACTCGGCCTCCGTGAACCCCACCCCGCACTCGAACACCTGATCCACGAGTACGAAGAGGCTTCCCACAGCGGCCAGGTCCTCGCGATCGAAGGGGCTCGGGATTGCCTGGTGGAACTCGCGCGGCGAGGCCTGCGCCATGCGCTGATCTGTGACACCGGCCTGACACCGGGGCGGGTCGTCCGGCGTCACCTCGATCGTCTCGGACTCCTCGAGCATCTCGAGGTCTGTGTCTTCTCCGATGAAATCGGCGCCCCCAAACCCGATTCGCGCCTCTTCCACGCGGCACTCGACCATTTCGGGGTGGAGCCGGAAAGGGCGATCCACGTCGGTGACCTGCGACGAACGGACGTGGCCGGTGCACGAGCCGTGGGAATGAGCACCATCCGGATCCGGGCCCTGAACGACGACCGGAGCGACCTGCCCGATGCCGACGTGGTCGTGGAATCCCATGCCGAGCTGCTCGGCCTGCTGCTGCCCCTCCTCTGCCCCGCCTCCAGGAAACGTGGGACACCCCCGGACGGGGCCGGAAACGCGGGAGCGTCGTAGTGTTCCACGATCATCCCGGGCCAATGGAAAGAAGGCATCCCGGCCTTCCCGGACCTTGCGTGTCATAATCGGATGCGAGCCCTTCATCCCGGAGGACCCGGCAGCCCGGGTTCGGGGCGTTGGCGCGGTCCTCCGAAACGGGGCCCGGGAGAGGATCGGATCCGTGTGCGAACTCCTGGCCATGTCGGCTCGCCGACCCGCGACCGTCACGTTCTCACTCGAGGAGTTCTCCCGACATGGCGGACTCTCGGGCCCCCACAAAGACGGTTGGGGAATCGCCTTCTATCAGGACCGGGACGCGAGAACCATCCGCGAGACCCTTCCCGCCGCATCCAGTGCCTGCGAACGCTTTCTCGAGTCCGAGCCCATCCGGAGTTCGCTCGTCCTCTCGCATATCCGGCGAGCCACCCAGGGCGCCGTCTCCCTCGAGAACACCCAGCCCTTCACGCGGGAACTCGGAGGACGCCGGCATGTCTTCGCCCATAACGGGAACCTCGACCAGGCAGGTCTGTCCCGCTTTCCACTCGGCCGCTTCCGAATGCTCGGCGAGACGGATTCAGAGCGGGCCTTCTGCGTTCTCCTCGCGCGTCTCGAGGAGCTCTGGCTGGGCCGAGGCGAGCCTCGACATCCGACGCGAGAGGCACGCCGGGAGATCATCGAGCATTTCGCTTTCGACTTGCGTCGACTCGGCATGGCCAACTTCCTCTACACCGACGGCGAGATGCTCTTTGCCCACGGACATCGCCGGAACCAGGACGACGGCACGGTCCGGCCGCCCGGCCTCCATGTCCTTTGCCGACGTTGCACCGACGATTCGGGCGCTAACATCGACAGCCGTGGATTCCATCTCGCCTCCGGCCGACCGAAGGAACAGTCCATCGTGTTGAGCGCCAGCGTCCCTCTGACGGATGAGTCCTGGCAGGCATTGGATGAGGGGGAGATCCTGAGCGTCGTCGCGGGAGAACTGCTTCCAGACACGGATACGGATACAGAGCCGCTCGCGAAAGCGACTCCGGAAAGCTCGAGGACATGACCGAAACGCCGGAACCTCCCGAGTATGTTCCCTTTCTCGCTCGGATCGTCGACATCTTCCTCGTCGGAAGCCTGCCTCCGATCCTGATCGGTGTCTCGGTCCTGGCGGGATTGGTCGCCCTTCTCGCCACGCCCCGGGAAGAAGATCCCCAGATCGTCGTCCCGATGGCGGACATCCTGATCTCGGCTCCCGGTCTTCCCGTGGAGGAGATCGAACGCCAGGTCGCGACCCGGGTCGAGAAGCTGCTCTCCCAGATCGACGGGGTCGAGCACGTCTATTCGACATCCCGGGCCGGACAGGCGGTCATCACGGTCCGCTTCTTCGTCGGCGAGGATCGCGAAGACAGCCTCCTCAAGATCTACAACAAGGTCTATTCGAACATCGACAAGATTCCGCCCGCCGTTCGTTCCTGGGTCGTCAAGCCGATCGAGATCGACGACGTCCCCATCGTGATCGCGACGCTCTGGAGCGACAAACCGGACTCGATCGACGACTTCGGACTTCGTCGCATCGCGGAAGAGCTCGAGATCGCCCTGCAGGCCATTCCCGAAGCCAATCGCACGACAGTCGTTGGCGGCCGGCCGCGCACGGCCCGCGTCGAACTCGACCCGGACGCCCTCGCAGCGCGTCAGACCTCGGCACTCGACGTGGCGGCGGCGCTCGGGGTCTCGAACGTCCGCGGCTTCGCCGGAGGATTCGAGCGAAACGACGTCTTCACGATCGTCGATGCCGGGGATTTCTTCGATGGATTCGAAGCACTCCGGCACTCCGTGGTGAACGTCGTCGACGGCATTCCGGTTCTGCTGCAGGACGTCGCCACGATCCATGACGGACCCGCGGAACGCGAGGACTACAGCTGGATCGGATTCGGTCCGGGCGAGTCCAGACGAGCCGGACTCGTCGAGCCAGCGCTCTTCTTTCCCGCGGTCCACGTCTCCGTCGCCAAGAAGAAGGGAACGAACGCGGTCACGGTGGCCCACCGGGTCGAGGAGCGGATCCAGGCGCTTTCTTCCTCGCTGCTTCCAGCCGGGGTCCATGTCCGGATCACCCGCAACTATGGCCAGACAGCCGACGAGAAGGTGAACGATCTCCTGGAGTCGTTGGCCGTCGCGATCGTGATCGTGATCGCCCTGATCGCGTACAGCCTCGGCTGGCGCGAGGGACTGGTCGTGGCCGTCGCCGTTCCCGTGACCTTCGCGCTGACGCTGGTCCTGAACTACTGGGCCGGATACACGATCAATCGGGTGACGCTCTTCGCCATGATCCTCTCCCTGGGACTCGTGGTCGACGATCCCATCGTCGATGTCGAGAACGTCTATCGACATCTGGCAACGCGCGCCGAGCCCCCCCTTGCCGCCGTCCGTCGCGCCGTGAACGAGGTCCGTCCGCCCATCCTGCTTTCGACACTCGCGGTCATCGCCTCCTTCCTCCCCATGGCCTTCATCACGGGAATGATGGGGCCCTACATGCGACCCATGGCCCTGAACGTGCCCGTCGCGGTCGTCATGTCGACCGTGGTCGCCTTCACCATCACGCCATGGCTCGCCTATCGGGCCCTGTACAAGCGCGCCATCTCCGACACGAGTCCGCCAGCGCCACCCACCGACCAGACCTCGGTCTACCGGTTCTACGAGCGGAGCCTGGGCCCCTTCCTCGACAGCCGTGGCTTGTCGCGGCTGCTCTTCGTCTCGATGACCGTGCTCTTCGTATTGGCGGCCCTGCTGGCCGCCGTGAGGGCGGTACCGCTCAAGATGTTGCCCTTCGACAACAAGAACGAGTTCCAGGTCCTCATCGATCCTCCCGAGGGCTTCACCCTCGAGCGGACGGACGCGATCGCGCGCGAACTCGCGGAAGTGCTCCGCCGCGCCCCCGAAGTTCGCGATTTCGAGATCTATTCGGGACTCGCCTCGCCAATGGATTTCAACGGCATGGTCCGCCACTACTTCCTCCGCCAGGGCCCGTCCGTCGCGGAGATCCGGGTCAATCTGCTTCCCAAGGAAGAGCGGGAGATGCAGTCCCATGAGATCACCCTCCGGCTCCGGCAGGAACTCGAGCAGGTCGCGAGCGCCACGGGTGTCGGGATCTCGATCGTCGAGGTTCCCCCGGGCCCACCGGTTCTCGCCACCCTGACGGCGGAAATCTCGGGCAGTCCCGACGTTCCCTACGACCGGATCCGCGAGGGCGCCCTGGCTCTCGAAGAGCGACTCTCTCTCGAACCGGGTGTCAGGGACGTCGATTCGACGGTCGAAGCCGACTCGCCGCGAATCCTCTTCGTGACGGACCAGGAGAAGGCCGCGCTTTCGGGCGTCGCCGTATCGGATGTCGCGGCCACCGTCGAACTCGCGCTCGATGGAAAGGATGCGACCTGGCTGCATGT
>DRKE01000182.1 GCA_011051925.1 Deltaproteobacteria bacterium | reverse complement strand
CTTCAGCCGTCGTCGCGCAGTTCGCGCTTCAGGATCTTGCCCGTCGGGCCCTTGGGCAGCTCCGACACGATCTCGACGATGCGGGGATACTTGTAGGCGGCGAGGCGTTCCTTGCAGAAGGCCTGGAGTTCCTCGGGCGTCGCCCGGGCATCGGGCGAGAGGGCCACGACCGCCTTCACCTCTTCGCCGTGACTGTCGTGGGGAACCCCGATCACGGCGGCCTCGACGACTTCCTCGTGTTCGTAGAGGACCTCTTCGACCTCGCGTGGGTAGACGTTGAAGCCGCCGCGAAGGATCATGTCCTTGATCCGATCGACGATCCAATAACAACCGTCCGAGTCGCGATAGCCGACATCCCCGGAATGGAACCAGCCGTTTCGAAGGGCCTCCCGCGTCGCGTCCGGCCGGTTCAGGTAGCCCTTCATGACGTTGTGCCCGCGAATGCAGATTTCGCCGCGTTCGTCGTCGGGCAGCTTCTCGTCGGCTTCGTTCATGATGCACATCTCGACGCCCCAGACCGGATAGCCGATCGAGCCGGGCTTGCGCGGCTTGCCGAGTACGTTGAAGCTCGCGACGGGAGACGTCTCGGAGAGACCGAAGCCCTCGAGAATCTCGACGTTGAATTTCTCCTCGAAGGCGTTCATGACCTCGACGGGCATCGGCGCTCCGCCGGTCATGCAGATGACGAGACTCGAGATGTCGTAGGCGCGGTCCCCGCGATGATGGAGCAGGGCGAAATACATCGTGGGGACGCCGGCGAAGATCGTGAGGCGATCGCGCTCGATCAGTTCGAAGGCCTCTTCCGGCGTGAATCGGGCCAGCATCGTGATGCTCCCCCCCGCCGCGATCATGCCGTTCTGGATCACGGTCTGACCGAAGGAATGGAAGAGCGGGAGCGTGGCCAGGGCCCGGTGGCCGTCCTTCGAGGGGGGCGTGAGTTTCGGCACCACGACCGCACAGTTCATCAGCAGGTTCGAATGGGTGAGTTCGGCGCCCTTGGGTTTCCCGGTCGTTCCCGAGGTATAGAGGATGACGGCCGTATCCTGGGGCGACGTCGGATGGGGCTGGTCGATCGGTTCGGCCGCCGCCATCGCACCGATCGTGTCCGCCTCTTCCCCACTCGTCGCGATCACGACGGGAACCGATGCCATCTTCGCGCCGTCGCGCCCCGCCGCCTCGAAGAGGGGATGGACGATCAGCATCCGGGCGCCCGAATCCTCCAGGAAATACCGGACCTCGGGCGCCGCGGCGAGCACGTTGATCGGAACGATCGTGGCGCCCGCGTAGAGGATCCCGAAATAGGCGATCGTGAATTCCGGGACGTTGGGGACGAGGAGCGCCACCTTGTCTCCGGGCTCGATGCCCCGGGCGCGAAGACTCGTCGCGATGCCCCGCGCCGCCCGATCGAGTTCTCCGTAGCGGATCTCGCGATCGCCAGCGCGGAGGACGAGATCGTCGGGCTTCTCGTTGGCACTGGCGAGCAGGATCGTTCCCAGATTCAGATACATGGCGCGCTCCTCGACGTGGCGGATGGATGATCCTCCAGAAGCTATCTCCCATGAAGAGCCCACGCGAGCGGACGCCCGGGCGCGACGGAACGGGCATCGCGGAAGGAAAGGCGCGCTGGGTTATGCTCTCGACCCCTCCAGCCCCGGGGATTCCAAGCTGAGCACGCCCGACTCCGAAGAACCGAAGAACCCCGCGCGCGCGTCGGCCCTCCTTTTCGCTGGCGCGGCCCTCGGACTGGCCCTCGCGACGTTCGGCCTGCTCGAACCGCAACGCCGCCCGGAGGCGCTCGGGGAGGATGTCGCTGCCCGGGTCGGCGAGCGCACGATCCGACGCGTCGACTACGAGCGGGTGCTCGCTGGCGTCGAAGGCGATCGGCGGAATCCCGTCGACGAGCCGATCCGGCGAAAGGTGCTCGAGCGGATGATCGACGAGGAATTGCTGGTCCAGCGTGCCCTCGAGCTCGGGCTCGCCACGATCGATCGCCGCGTGCGGGGCGAACTGACCTCGGGACTGATCGACTCGATCGTGGGCGAGGCGGATGCGGATGAAGCGAGCGAGGCCGATGTCCGGCGACATTTCGAAAGCTATCGCGATTTCTTCTCGCGACCGGGTCGGCTCCGCGCCGAAGCCCTCTTCTTCTCGGCCCGCTCCCGGACCCACGCGCGGGAAGGGGATGCGGGAACACGGGCACGACGGGCTCTCGAGCGGCTGAGAGCGGGCAGCGATCCCACGGAAGTCGCGGAGGACTGGGCCGATCCCCAGCTGTCGCCCCTGCCCGATGCCCTGCTTCCACCGGCGAAGGTTCGCGACTACGTCGGACCGATCCTGTTGGACACCCTCGAGCGCCTCGAACCCGGCGTCTGGAGCGAACCCGTCGCGAGCGGAGGGGGCGTCTATCTCGTCCGGGTGATCGACCGCGAACCCCCCGTCGTTCCCGCCTTCGAGGAGGTCGAAAGCGTGGTTCGTGAGGACCTCGCGCGACGCCGGGGAGACGAGGCGCTTCGACGCTACCTAGACGAGCTTCGCGCGCGGACGAAGGTCGTGATCAACGAATCGGTCTTCCGCGAAGGGATCAGCGCGGAGAAGTGAGAACCATCTGGAGCGTGGACGCAATCGTCTCGAAGAGCGCGTCCCGACCCTCGCCCTGGGGCTCGAAGCGCTTGTGGAAACGACGGTGATGGATCGTGGTCGATTCGAGGAGGGCCGTCATCGACATCGCCGCCGAGAGCGGATGGATCCGCCCGCTCCCCTCTTCCGAGCCATCGAGGGCCGCAGGCTCGCCCGCCGATGCCCGATTTTCGTTCATGACCCTGGCGAACGCGGTCACGATCGGCAGCATCGCCTTCATCCGCGCGGCCGCGAAGTCCTCGTCGCCCGCGTCCGCCGCGTTGTTGCGCGCGCGCAGGACCGACGTGTAGGGATCCCAATGGTCGATGAAGAGGTCGACGAGTCGGCGGCTGCGCTCCAGGCCCGCCGCCCCTGTCCAGTCCCCCTCGATCACCTCGACCATGTCGGGCGTCGAATCCGCGATCACCTTCGAGAGCTCGAGCACGACGTCCTTCACGTCCTTGAAATACTGGTAGAAGGTCGCCGGCGAGGATCCGATCGCCCGGGCGATGTCGATCACCCGGAGTTCGCGCATCGACCTCTGATCGAGCAGATCGACCGTCGCCTGGAGGATCCGCGCCCGCGTTCGCAGCGCGCGCGCGCCGAGGCGGCGGCCGTTCTGGTCACGATGGATGGTTTCGGATCGATCGGGTTGGACGTGTTCCCTGCTTCGGACCGGTGTCTCCGGCGCCGGGATCGGCGTCGCGAAGGCCGCTCCGAACTGTTCCGCTGGATCACGGATCGAGGAACCCTGGGCTGTGGTCGACGTCGTGGGCGCTTCCATCATGTGATCCACCATACACGAATTCATCGTCATGGTGGTGAGATATTTCCCTGAGGGGACGTCAGAAACGAATGTGTGCGTCCTCACGGGTTTTTTGGTTGATTGTACGATCATGTTCGTGGTGGTCTCCGCATCCCGATCGCCACGATTGCAGATTCTTCTTGTGCAGCCCGGGCAATCCCGTAGGTTGTCCCGAAGCGGCGCGTACCCAATCCCCGCCGAACGCCCCTGCGCGCCTGGATTCTGCTTCGCTCCGGTTCCCGGAGCCCTTCACGATGCAGGAGGTCCCGTCCATGGCCAAGCTGACGATCGAAATCGACATGGAGGACTCCCAGGAAAGCTGGGAGGCCCTCTACCGGCGAATCGAACAACTCTCCGAGGAGCCCGCGGAGAAACCGCAGACGGTGCCTGCCGCCGCGAAGCCGATGACGTATGACGTATTGCTCGATCCCGAACGCGCCTTCGGTGAGGTCGGCGATTTCTTCAGCGTACTGACGAGCCAGGACTGAAGCGCGCCGGGACGGATGCGGTCGTCGCGGCTGCCCTCGTCGCTCGCCCCCTAACGCTTTGGAACCACGACGATGCGGGCCTTCACCTTCGGGTGTTGCTTGATGAACAGTTCCCAGGTACCGACCTCGTCGAAAGTGTGGTGCCAGTCGTCGCCGGGTTTCTCGAGCGGCGGACTCTCGATCGTGCCCGATTCGTCGACGATCACATGACCACCGGGCATCGCGACGGTATTCACGAAATGGACCGTCGTCCCGACGAAGAGGTTGAGAAGCGGCGGCTTCATCTCGTCATGACGGATCTCGATGGTCGGCCCGTGGGCGGCCGCCGGATCGACCGCGATCAGCATCAGCCCTAGTCCGGCACCCAGGGCAACGGCCCACACGGGGAACCTTCGGAACCCCGAAGAGACGTCCATCGTCCCCGCTCCTTCCCCCATTCGTCCCGTTCTCCCGGGTCCCATCGACCGACCTCCGGATTCCGGCGCCCGATCGCGACCCGGAACGGGCCGCCCCGGCGCGAGGACGATCGCACGCTTCGGCGAGGACCGGTAGCCTCGGTCCCCGGATCGCGCGCCCCTCGTCTTCCGCTCGACGTCGATTCCCTCGCCGCCTCGCATTCCTCTCCGACCCGGAAGGATTCCGGAAATCCCAGATGCCTTCGATCGAAAGCGAAGAACGTCCGATCCTGGCTGAAACGCGCGTTCTCGCGAGACTCTCCACGCCGGTCGCGCTGGCCCAGATCGGCATGATGACGATGGGCGTGATCGACACGATGATGGTGGCCCGGGTCGGTGTCACCGAACTGGCCGCAGCCGCGATCTGCACGTCCTGGGCCTGGTCCTCCCACGCCTTCTTCCAGGGCCTCGTACAGGGGATGGATCCCCTCGTGAGCCAGGCCCATGGCGCGGGGGATGGCGAGGGTACGGCCCTGGCGCTTCAGCGCGGGTTGCTCATCGCCGTCGCATCCTCGCTTCCGCTGATGGGCCTCTGGCTCGCGACGGGACCGGGACTGCGTTGGCTCGGTCAGGACGAGTCGATCGCCCGGCTCGCCCAGGACTACATGGTCGCGCGACTGCCGAGCGCCCTCGGGTTCAACCTCTTCGTCGCGCTGCGCCAGTATCTGGCGGGTCGAACGATCATGCGTCCGGCGATGTGGGTCATGCTGACGGGCAACGTGATCAATTTCTTCCTGAACTGGGTCCTGATCTTCGGCCACCTGGGCTTTCCCGCATGGGGACTGGTCGGCGCGGGCCTCGCGACGGGGATCACCAATCTGTTGCTTCCCCTGGGACTCTGGCTCTGGATCCGCCATTTCGAATTGCATGGGGGCGCCTGGCGCCGCTGGGACCGGCATTCCTTCGCCCTGTCCGGCGTCGGCCACTATCTCCGACTGGGCGTCCCCATCGGGCTGCAACTGGCCCTCGAGGCAAACGCGTTCACGGTCGCGATGGTCATGGTCGGTTGGATCGGCGTCGTCGAACTCGCCGCCCATCAGATCGTGATCAACCTGGCGAGCTTCACCTTCATGTTGCCCCTGGGCATCTCGATCGGAGCCAGCGTGCGCGTCGGCAACCTGATCGGCCGCCGTGATGCGATCCGCCTGCGGATCGCGTGTCGTGCCGCCTTCCTGTCGGGCGGTGGCGTGATGGCCCTCGCCGCGATCGGCTTCGTCGTCTTCCGCGAGAGCCTGCCACGCCTCTACATCGGGGACCCGACGGTCGTTTCGCTCGCAGCGACCCTTCTGCCCATCGCAGGTGCCTTCCAGATCGCGGACGGGCTCCAGGTCGTCGGCGGCGGACTGATGCGGGGCATGGGGCGACCCAGGGCGGGTGCGATCGTCAACCTGATCGGTTTCTACGGCCTCGGCCTGCCCCTCGCGTGGCTGCTGGCCTTTCCCGGAGGGCTGGGCGTCGTGGGAATCTGGTGGGGGCTCGCAGCCGGACTGGGGGGCGTTGCGGGGATGCTCTCGCTCTGGGTCGCGAGGACGGCCCGGCGCCCCCTCGACGAGCTTTCCGTCGGGTCCGGCTGAATCCGGTGCCGACGCGGAGGCGGGCCGCGGACCGAACCCGGACGAGCGCTGGGAGCCCGCTCAGTGGAGCCGGATCGACTCCACCATCTCCTCGAATTCGCCGAGCATCCGGGGCAGATGCGCGCGCGTCGACGTGGCGGTCAGGATCAGCGTCGCGTTCCGGCCGCGCTCGATCTGGTATTGCAACGTCGTCGTGCCCGGAATCGCACCATCGAACTGGAGATAGAGCGCCGGCCGACCCGCCCGAACGCGCATCTCACAGACGTCCATCGCGATGGGACGACCGAAGACGCGGGAGAATTCTCCGGGCAGGATGCCGCAGAGCTGATCGAGCTGATCCCGTGCGCTGGGCAGCTCCGCGGGCTGCATCAGGACGTTCACGTTGTCGACGAATTCCCCGGGCGCCGCCTCGCGGCGGTAGAAGATCTCGAGCTCCCCGGACTGCACGCGATCGTAGACGATGCGCCGCATCGCGAGGGGGATCGACGAAAGCCCCGCGTTGCCCTCCCTCGCGAGGAATGCCGGGGCGTTCGCAGCCACCTCGCCCCGGGTCAGGACCAGCCAGACGTCCGGGACGGAGATCGCGAAACCGAAGCCGCTCTCATGGTCCGCCGCCCCGGCCGCAGCCCCGCCCAGCAGGATCATCAGCACGGTCGGGATCACGAGGTCCCGCAAGCCACCGACCCGCCCGCGTCGCCCCCCCGGCATGAACATCCGACCGGATCGCTGCATCCCCATCGACTCCCTCCCCCGCCGATTCCCGCGGGCCCTTCCCCTCGTCGGTGTCCCGACAATCGGGCTTGAGATCGGCGGAAAGAACCCCGCCATGACCCGATCCAGGCGGATCCAGGCTAGGGTTGGCCCGGGATACCCGATGCTCGAGACCCTGCGTTCATTCTTCGATCCACCGATCACGGCCGAACCCGAGCAGAGCACCGCCAAGCTCGCCTGGGTCGTCCGGCTGCGCTGGGTGGCCATCACGGCCCAGCTCCTCACCATCCTGCCCGCCCTCGAATTCGAGCTCCTCGAGCCCGGGATGCTGCCCCTCTTCGTCGCGGTCATCGCCACGCTGACCGTGCTCAATGTCGGGACCTGGATCGGGCTTCGCCGCGGCTCCAAAGGCACCCCCTTCCATCTCTTCGTCCAGCTGGGCGCCGACATCCTGGCGCTGTCGGCCCTCCTGATCCTGACGGGGGGCGCCTGGAACCCCATGGTGCCGATCCTGCTCGTGCATACGGTCCTCGGCGCGCTCTTGCTGGAAGGCCGACTCGGGCTCGCCTTCTTCGGTCTGCTGCTGGCCAGCCTCGGGCTGATCCAGGCCAACAGCCATATTCCTCCCGGTCTCGCGGGAACCCTCGTCCCAGGCAACATCCTCTTCCCGGCCCAGATCGTGGTCGTCCTCGTGTTCTGGATCCTCACGGCCTGGCTTTCCCGCACCCTCGACAGCCTGAAGATCTGGTTCGCCGAGGCCCAGGAACGCAAGACCCGCATCGACCGCCTGCGCGCGGTCGGCGCCCTCGCCGCGGGCCTCTCCCACGAGTTCGCCACGCCCCTCAACACGGCCCAGCTGAAGCTCGCCCGGCTCCGCAGGCGGCCCGAACTCGAGAAGGACGCGGATCTTCGAACGGCGATCGAGGAGCTCGAACGCTGTGGCGACATCCTTCGACACATGGCCGGCTCGCAGCTCCATCCCGACCGGCTGCCCCTCGAAGTCGTCGATCTCGAGGCGCTGGTCCGCCAGGTCTGCCGGAGCGTCAGCACGGTCCACGAAGAGGCCACGATCCATTTCCTCGGCGATGGCCGCGGCCCGAAGCCCGTGCTGATCCCGGCCGTCGCCTTTTCCCAGGCGCTGATCAACCTCGTCGACAACGCCATCGAATCCGGCGGACCCCGGGGCGAGATCGAGATCGTCGTCCAGCGAAACGGCTCGCGGGCCGAGCTCTCCGTCCAGGACCGGGGCTCGGGCTGGCCGGAGGTCGTCCGCCGACATCTGGGCGAGCCCTTCGTGACGACCAAGCCCGAAGGCATCGGGCTCGGCCTGTATTATGTCCACTCGCTGACGGAAGCGATCGGGGCGGAACTCACGCTCCACGATCGCGAATTCGGCGGTGCCGTCGCCAGGATCTCGCTCCCCATCGTCCCGACGGCCACGGCGAGCGAACCCGCCGTGCCCGTCACGATCCAGACACCGAATTGGAGACCACAGAATGGCTGACGAGACGGGATCCACGACCGGCGAAAACGGTCGCAGCCTGCTGATCGTCGAAGACAACGATCGTTTCGCCGATACCCTCGCCTCGGAATTCAGGGATCGCGGCTATGCCGTCCAACGCGCCCAGGATCTGTCGTCGATCGCTGCCATCCCCGACCTCGACGTGCAATTCGCGGTGGTCGATCTCCGCCTCGGAGCCGACTCCGGACTCGACGCGATCCAGGCGATCCTTTCCCGCTCGCCGAAGGCGAAGATCGTCGTGTTGACGGGTTATGGCAGTATCGCGACCGCCGTGAAGGCGACCAAGCTCGGCGCGGTCGGCTACCTGATGAAGCCGGCCGACGTCGACCAGGTCGAGCGGGCCTTCAACGGGGAGGAGCTCGACGACGACGAGGTCCCGATCCCGTCCGAGTTCCAGAGTCTCTACCGACACGAGCGTGAGTACATCGAGTTCGTGCTGGCCGAATGCAAGGGGAACATCTCCCAGGCGGCCCGCCGGCTCGGCCTCCATCGGCAGAGCCTCCAGCGCAAGCTCCGGAAATACACGCCCCAATGACGTGTCGAACGATGCCCGAGCGGCATTGAACCCATCGCACCCCTGACGAACAGGAATCCAATCCGTCGATGTCCATGTCCCCTGCGAACGCCTGCCCGGAACCGAACCAGCCCGTCCTGATCGGGGCCGCACAATTCTCCCATCGTGACGTCACCCTCGATTCGGCCCTCGATCCCTTCGAGATGCTCGCCCGGATCGCCCGGGCGGCCGCCGAATCGAGTGGAGGGGATCCCCGGATGCTGGAATCGATCGACACGATCGGACTGGCCTCGATGCTCGGCTGGCGCGCCGAGAATCCGCCACGGCTGCTCGCCGACGCGCTCGGAGCGAGGCCGGCGACCGAATGGCTGAGTCATGTCGGGGGGGAGACGGCCCTCGCCCTGACGAACCGTGCGGCGGCGCGGGTAGCGAAGGGCGAATCGGATCTCGCCTTCGTCGGCGGCTGCAACAACCTGCGATCCCTCACTCTGGCCCGAAGAGCGAAGCACCGCTTCGACTGGCCAACGGGCGGGGACGGCTCGCCCATCCTCGTCGGCGAGGATCGTCCGGGAACCAACGGATCCGAGAACGCGGTCGGTCTCGACATGCCGGTCTCGATCTACCCCATCTTCGAGAACGCGCTGCGTGCAGCCCGGGGCGAGAGCCTGGAGGAACACCGCGTGTCGATGGGCGAACTCTTCGCCCCCTTCACGCGGGTGGCCGCGAAGAATCCCCATGCCTGGTTCCCGACCGAGCGAAGCGCCGAAGAACTCGCGACACCGGGTCCCGACAACCGGATGATCTGCTTTCCCTACCCGAAATACCTGAACGCCGTCATCGCGACCGATCAATCGGCCGGCGCGCTGGTCGCCTCCCAGGAGATGGCG
>DRKE01000181.1 GCA_011051925.1 Deltaproteobacteria bacterium | reverse complement strand
TGCAAGGAACGCCTCGCCGCCTACAAGTATCCCCGCATCGTCGAGATCGTGTCGGAGCTGCCCAAGGGCCCGACGGGCAAGATCCTGAAGCGCGAACTGCGCGACGACGGCTGAAGCCGTGCCCGGGCTCGTTCGGACGCCTGCCCGGGCCTTCCATCCATGAGATTCGCCTTTTTTTCGCCTTCCGTGACCGTTCCTGTCATGCGTGATCCGCATGCTCCGGGAATCGGAGGGGAACACGGAGCGGAATGGGGCGGATGATGGATGACAGGTCGCGGATTGCAGGCGGTGCGCTGGTGAGCAGACTGGGATCGGATCGAGCGGGTTCGAGCCAGGAAGCGGTTTCGGAGGGCAGGTCATGACCCGGCGAGGGCGAGAAGGGAAATCACGGGCCGGATCGGGAGGTCGGGAGAACGTGGGGCGCAGGGCCCTCGGTTCGAGTCGCCCGAAAGGACGAAGCCATCGGGCACGGGGGCGGCGGGGCGAGGCGTTGGCGAGCGCCCGCGATCGCCAGCGGCTTCGCGAAAAGCAGGCCGCGGAGCGTGGGCGGGTCGAGCGGATGCTTGCGAACGTGCCGCTGCAGGGGGATCCGGAGCCGGCCGTGCGGAGGAGCGTCGGGCCGCGTGCATCCAGGGCCTTCAGCCCACCGGGACTGCGTGTCGTCGGGCCTGCGGTTTGTCCGGTCTGCGGCGATTCACGGATCGTGAGCGACGAGGTGGTCCATCTCGGAACCCTGCGGCTTTCCGAATGCCTGCGCTGTGAACATCGCTGGACGGAAAGGCCCCTGCGTCGATTCGCCGAACTCGGTTCGAGGATGGTGGCCAGGATGGATCCGGTCGGGACACCGCCGCTCCAATCCGTCTGATCCTTCTTTCGGGGCCGCCGGGAGCGAGTCGGGGCACGGCGCCGCGACTCGTCGAGGCCGTCGCGTGAAAAGTACGCGAACCGACGCGCGCGTCGCGTCTTCCGCTGGCACTCGTCGTTCCGCTTCCACCCCATCCGACGGGTGGGCGTGATACGTTGGGCCCATGCGGCTTCTCCTCTATACGGGAAAGGGCGGTGTCGGCAAGACGACGACCGCAGCCGCAACGGCGGCGCTCGCGGCGGAAAGAGGGCTCCGGACCCTCGTCGTGTCTGCGGATTCGGCGCATAGCCTGGGCGATGTCTTCGGTCGGTCACTCGGGCCCGAGCGGCGCCGTCTGGCTCAGGGGCTCGACGCGCTCGAGATCGATGCACGACAGGTCATCGAATCGCAATGGGGGCGCGTGCGGGACTATCTGGTCGATCTGCTCCGCTATCAGGGAATCGACGAAGTCGTGGCCGACGAGCTGGCGTTGCTGCCCGGCGCCGACGAGCTGGCAACGCTCGTCTGCGTCGAGCAATGGGCGGAGCGCGGCGAACACGATCTCATCATCGTCGATTGCGCTCCGACGGGCAGCACCCTGAGACTCGTGACGCTCCCCGAGATGGCTCACGGCGGCCTCCAGTGGCTCCTGCGTCTGCAGCGTGCCGCCGCCCATGTGATCGAACCTCTCGCCCGAGGTCTGGTCAGCACGCCGCTGCCCTCGGCCGAAGTCTTCGCCGAGGCGGATCGGCTCTTCTACGACACCCTGGATCGGTTGAGGCGCCGACTGCTTTCGCCCGAGACGAGCGTGCGGATCGTCGTCACGCCCGAATCGATGGTGATCGACGAAGCGCGTCGCGCGCTCACGGATCTGTGTCTCTTCCAGCTGGCGAGCGATGCGGTCATCATGAACCGGATGTTGCCCGAGGAGGCGCTGCGGGAGCCCTTCTTCCGGGATCGCGGCCGGCTCCAGGCGGAAGCCTGGCAGGAGATCGAGTCGATCTTCGCCCCGTTGGCCCGGCTTCGCGCCCCCCTGCAGGCGGACGAGGTTCGCGGCATCCCGGCCCTCGTGCGGCACGGCATGGATCTCTTCGGGGATCGTGATCCGGCCCTGCACCTGGGAGAAGCGCCCCGGCTCCGTTTCGAGCGCGACGCCCTGGGAAGCCGGATCCGGCTTCCGCTGCCGGAGATCGACGCGGCTTCGCTCGAGGTCACCCGGGTCGAGGACGAACTCATGATCGGGGTCGGAGGCCGGCGGCGAAAGATCGCGCTGCCCGTGGCCTTCGCGAGACTCGAGATCGACCATGTCCGATATCGTGGTGGACAGCTCGTCGTTTCGTTCGTCGGAGGGGGTGGGGGTGCCGCCGCCTCGATCGAATCGGTCGCATGAGGGTGCTTCTCTACACGGGGAAGGGCGGTGTCGGAAAGACGACCCTCGCGCTCGCGACGGCGCTCGGGGCTGCCCGACATGGTCACCGCGTCTGTGTCCTGTCCACGGATCCCGCCCATAGCCTGGCCGACGCCCTCGGTCGCCCGGTCGGTCCCCATCCACGCGCGATCACGAAGGACGTGTATGCACGGGAGATCCATGCCCAGGTCGAACTCGACGGCGCCTGGCGGAGCATCCAGGCCTGGCTGCGTGAACTGCTTCGCGAGGAGGCCGATGCGCTCGTCGCCGAGGAGTTGCTCGCGTTTCCGGGGATCGAGGAACTGGTCTCGCTGCGTGCGGTTCGCGAGGTCGAAGAGACCGGCGATTTCGACGTCTGCGTCGTCGATTGCGCACCGACGGGATCGACCATGCGGATGCTGCGCTTCCCCGATGCGTTGCGGATCTTCATGGAGCATTTCTTCGAGTTCGAACGCAAGGGCGCCCGCCTGTTGCGTCCCTTCCTGCGCTCCTTCGAGGCAGGTCGGTTGCTTCCGAGAGAGGAGTTCTTCGACGCCTTCGAGCGGCTCTATCAGGAGATCGATGAGGTGCGACAGATCCTTCTCGACGGCGAAAGGACGAGCGCCCGCCTGGTCGTGAACCCGACGCGGGTCATCGTCGATGAAACGCGACGATCGTTCGCCTATCTCTCGCTCCATGGAATCGCGACCGACGCCGTGCTCGTGAACCGCGTGTTGCCCGATTCGGTGGGCCAGGGGTATTTCAGCCGTTGGCTCGAGATCGAGCGCGAAGAACTCGAGGCCATCGATCGGAGTTTCCCCGTGCCCATCCGGCGGGTCTCGCTGCGATCCGCGGAGGTGATCGGCACGACGGCGCTCGAAGCCCTCGCGGTCGATCTCTTCGGCGACGAGGACCCCGCCGCGCGTTTCGCGAAGGGCCGACCGATCCGGATCCGGCGCGGTGGCGGGCGGACGCGGATGGAGATCGATCTGCCGGGCATCACGAAGGAGGAGATCGAAGTCCTCGCCAGGGGCCCCGACCTCCATCTCCGCGTCCGCGATGGACGGCGCTCGATCAGTCTGCCCGAATCCCTGATCGGTCGCCCGATCGAGGGCGTCCGCTTTCGGGAGCCCATACTCGAGATCCTCTTCGGAGACGACTGAGGGCGGGAAAGGCCAGGATGCCGAGCCATCGCGAGAAGAATGGATCCCTGCTGGCCCATCCTCGTGTCCATCGTCACGGGGGGGAATGGTCGAAGCAGGGGATCCGCCGGATCGTCAGTCTCGTGCCGAGTCTGTCGGAAGCGCTCGTCGTTCTCGGTCTGGGGGATCGCCTGGTCGGCGTGACGGAGTTCTGTGTCCATCCGAAAGGGGCTTTCGAGTCGCTTCCGAAGGTCGGCGGCACGAAGGATGCGGAGGTCGCGGCGATCCGCGAACTCGAGCCGGATCTCGTGATCGCGAATCACGAGGAGAACACGGCCCGCGTCGTTCGGCAGCTCGCCGAGAGTGGAATCGACGTCTGGCTGACCTATCCCCGCACGGTCGAAGAGGGGACCCGGTTGCTTCGCGCGCTGGCGGAACTCGGTGCCTCGGAGCAGGCGATCGAACGTCATGTGGCGCCCGCCGAGAGGGCGGTGGCCGAAGCGCGTGCGCGCCGGGCCGGGGCCGGCACCGGGCCGCGCGTCTTCTGCCCGATCTGGCGGGACCCCTGGATGACGATCGGGCGCGATACCTATATCCACGACATGATCGAAACCTGCGGCGGGCAGAACGTTTTCGGCGAGGGGCCGGGGTGTCCCGGGGCGGGGTCCCGAGGCGACCGCCCGGCCGCCCACAGGCGCTATCCGATCCTTGAATTCGACGACATCGTTCGCGCTCGCCCCGAGGTGATCCTGCTGCCGGACGAACCCTACGCCTTCGGCGAAGCGGATCGGAGGCGTCTCGCGCGGCTCGATTGCCCGGCGGCCCGGAACGCTCGGATCCACTTGATCGACGGCACCCTGTTGTCGTGGTACGGTCCGCGTATCGCTGAGGCAATCCGGGTACTTGTGAAGATTCTTGCGGCTTCGTGAGGGCTGCGGAGGGGCCGATCGCGGTCCTCTGGAGCCCATGCGGTGGCGGTCGGGCGATCCAGGCCGGTCGATCCCGGGAGCGGCCGCTCTGGCGGGCCACGATTCGGGAATGGGGGGAGTGCGGTCCGGTGAACGGGCCACGGTGGCCGATTGGTTCAGCGACAGGCAACTTTGCTGCAATTCCCGATCAAGCCCGGGCGTGCCCTGCCCGATGAGGAGACGTCACTCTTGCGCAATTTCACGGGCAATTCAGGCCTGTGTTGTCGAAATCGGCGAAGCGCGACCGGGCTTCGCAGGGATCGTGGCAGAGGGGCCGGACAGGGTCACAGGGAGGTGCCGCGCGAAATGTCGAACCATTCGAGCCAATCTTTCGGAGGCTGGATCCGTCCCGTCCTCCGAAGCCCGGGGGCCGGGCGCGGGGTCGGGGCCCTGTGTCTGCTGCTGGGCGCGCTCGTCCTCGCTTCGAATGCGATGGCGGCCGAGATCGTGGAGGTGCGGGTCGGGCGCCATGCTGAATTCACCCGCATCGTCTTCGAACTCGATCGGGCCGCCGGATATCGGATCGAACGAGCCAATCCGTCCTCGGACGTCTCGGAGCTGGTGGTGTCGCTCGAAGCGACCTCCATTCCGCGTCGCATCCAGTCTTCCCGATCGCTGATCAAGCAGGTCGAAGTCGAGCCGGCGGGCAGGCGCTCGATCGCCCGGATCCGACTCTCGAAGAAGGGGTTGCGGCTGAAGGAGATGATCCTCGCGAGTCCGCCTCGCATCGTGCTCGATGTCCTTTCGGATTCACCCGCGAAACCCGCGCAAAGGGCAGCGGCGGTCCCGACGAAGCGGACGGAAGCCGCCGGATCGGGGTCGATCTCGTCGTCGGTGGCTTCGAAGCGCGCTGAGCCCGCGAAAGCGAGAACCGGAAGATCCCCGGACGAAGCCGTCGGACGGATCGAGCAGAAGAGCGGCAGCGAGCGGCCCGGTTCCGGTCCGTCCGGGAAGACGACGGCGAGTGCGAAAGCGGCAGCGACCCCGTCGGCGAGCGGTCGGCCCGGTTCCGGAACCGGATCAGCGGCGGCATCCGCCGATCGCGCGACGGCGACTTCGCGAACCGCGAGCGAGCCGCCGGACAAGGACGCGACCGCGGCCGGCGGCACCATGGCGAGTGCCGGGATGGCGAAGGGGGCCGACTCGGCGAAAGCCGCGATGGGCGATGAGCCCTCGACCTCGACGCCGCTGGACGATTCGGGGTCGGCGGGGGCGGCTGCTCTGGCCGACACGGGATCGCCGGGATCGGTCGTTCCCGAAACGCGACCGACACCTCCGCCGAAAGCCCGGCCCGCACCCCGGTCGATGGTCGTCCAGACGAAACCGGCGAAGGACGAGGGGGGAGGTTGGATGACCTGGGCCCTCATGGGAGCGGGCGCGATCGCCCTGCTGGTCGGGGGATTGCTGGTTGCCCGGCGCTTCCGCGGGGGCGAGGTGGTCGACGACTCCGGCGAAGGCGAATCGGCCGACACGGGAGCAGCGGCCGGAACCGACGAGAATCCCTTCGGCGGGCTCGACGCTGAAGATCGACAGATGACATTGGGAGAGGCCGGCGCGGCTGCGGGTTCTTCCCTGGGTACGGCCGGCGGCGACACGACGATCGTGTCGACGCCCGATGAGGAAAAAGAGTCGGAAGCCGTCGCATTCGGCGATTCCGAGGAGAAGACGATGGACGACATGGAAGTGATTTCGCGGGACCAGGTCAACGAGAGCCTCGGCGGCATGCCCCCCGTCGGTGGCGGCATTCCCGAAGAGTTCCAGCAGATGATGCGCGAGATGAATCGCCGCGTGGAGATGCTCGAAGGCCGCATCGACGAGCTCGTCGATGCGCGCGATCGGCTCGAACGTCAGGTTGCCGCGCAGACCGAGGAACTCCGCGTGCAGCGGGCCGCGATCGCGCGGACCCAACGCGCCGTCCGCAACCTCGCCCGTCCCGAGGACGAAGAGCAGGAACCGACGGAGCCCGCTTTGCGGGAACCGAATCCGCCCGGCGCCGACTGACGCAGGAGGCGGGCGAGTCGGATGCCCGGAGGCTACGTGCTCAAGAGCATGGCGCCGAGGGCTCCGGCATGGCCGCTATGCGGCAACACGATCGCTTCCTTGCCCATGACCCGGGTCAGGAGGCGAACGGTCTGGACGATCGTCGGGTTCTCGTTCAGGGTGGACCCGCCATAGACGATATGCGAGACGTCGGCGACGGTCGCTCTCGCGATCGAGATGAGCGCGATGTTCTCGGCGACGAGTCCCATGATGGCCGCCGCAAGATCCTCGGGCCGTGCGGGCGAAGGGGCGTCGACCCCGTTCCGTGCCGATGGCTGCATTCCTTCTCCACTGTCGCCGTTCGCAGCGGCACGACTCGAGCGGTCGAGAGATCGTGCGAGCTTCCCGAACGAGGCGGCGGTCGCTTCCGATGCGATCGGCACCTCGGCTTTTTCGTAGATGTCCGAGATCAGGAGATCGACCCCACCGCGATTTCCGCGAGCGGCGAGGGCGACGAGTTCGTCGTGGCTCTGACAGCCGGTCAGCGCGAGACCGAGGCCGAGGGCCGCGCCTCCGCCCAGCGCGGTTCCTCCCACGCGTTCGACCCGGTCGCCATCGACGTGCAGCGCCGAGGTCCCGGTTCCGATCGAGACGAGCAGATATGCCCCCTCCGGAAGCAGGCCGGCGCGTTCCAGGATCGTGTTCGCGCCCCGTCCCCAGGCGTCGAATTCGATCGGATGGGCACCTTCGCGGCCGAGTTCGTCGAGGATCGCGGCGGCCCCACAGCCGGTCACGCCGATCCGATCCGGGGCGAGGGTTTCGAGCAGGGCGAGGACGCGCCGCCGCGAAGGAGAGGGCCAGGTCGCGAAATGAAGCGCGCCGGCGCGATCGCGGACGCAGAGCTTCACGAGCGTGGCCCCCGAATCGATGCCGACGGCCTCCGCCGCTCCGACCGCCTCGTCGAACTCGCCGAAGCTCGCAAACGTCCCCAGATCGGGGTCTGGACCGCCTCGGGCGCCCTCGCTCATCGCTGGTTCCATCCCCATCCGTCCGGAACCCGGGTCGCCCCGCCTCGAGGCTGTTTCCGGCTGTTCGGATTCACTTTCAGATTCAATCAGTTAGACTACGGCCCCGGACTGCCACCCGATGTATACCGCGTTTTACGGCCTGCGTGAAAAACCGTTCGCGCTGAGCCCCGACCCGAGATTCCTCTACCTCGCCGGCCCACACCGGGAGGCCCTCGCTCATCTGCTCTACGGCATCGAGCAGGGGGAGGGGTTCATCTCCGTGACGGGCGAGGTCGGGACCGGGAAGACGACGCTCTGCCGGACGCTGCTCGAGCGGCTGGACGGGGATACCGAGCTCGCCTTTCTCTTCAATCCGAGTCGCACCGCCCTCGAACTCCTGCAATCGATCTGTGCCGAGTTCGAACTCCCGGCCGAAGGCCTCACCCGACGCAGCCTCATGACCCAGCTGAATCGCTTCCTGCTCGAGCAGAAGGCCGCGGGCCGTCGCGTGCTCCTGATCATCGACGAGGCCCAGAACCTGTCCGAGAACACCCTGGAACAGGTCCGACTCCTCTCGAATCTCGAGACGAGCCGCGAGAAGCTGATCCAGATCCTGCTCCTCGGCCAGCCCGAGCTCGACCGCAAGCTCGACAGTCGGGGGCTGCGGCAGCTCCGCCAGCGGATCAGCGTCCGCTGGCAGCTCGAGCCCCTGCGTCCCCAGGAAACCCGCGCCTACGTTCGCCATCGGATCGCCGTCGCCGCCGGAGAGCCCCGGGAACTCTTTTCGGAAGGGGCACTGCGCGAGATCCATCGAAGGACCGGGGGCGTGCCGAGACTCGTCAACCAGTTGTGCGATCGCGCGTTGCTCGGCGGCTATGCGGCGCGCTCTGCTCTCATCCGTCCCGCGCAGGTTCGCGCTGCAGCCCGCGAGATTCCGGACGCGCGGCGCCGTCATGCCCGGGAGAAGGTCTTCAACTCCTTTCTGCGCCCCTGGATGTTCGTCGCCGGGAGCGTCGCGGTCGCCGGGCTCGCCCTCGTGGCCGGCCTGCAGGTCGGTCGTCATGGCCTGGCCCGCGCCTTCGGTGTCGATGCCCGTCCTTCCTCCGCCTCGATCGCCGAGCCGGCCGGCTCCGCGATCGGGGAACTCCCCGCCGTCGCTGCGAATGCGCCAGACGCGGCGAATGCGGCGCGCCTGGCGCGGCCGCGCGGCTTTGTTTCGGGAACCGGGACCGGGGAGGCGACCCCATCGCGAGGCGATCCTGCGGTCCAGGGAGTGCAGCCGAGCAGCATTCTCGCCGCCGCGGCCTCGCTCGACCGCGAACCCCTTGTCCGAACGGAGGTCGCCGCCCTCGCTCCGGGGCTGCTTTCGCAGATCCTCGCCGGTCTCGATCCGCGTCGCGCGCTGCGCGAGAGCGAAGCAGCGGTTCTCGAGCGCCATGGCCGCCCGCTGCGGCCGGGAAGCGGAAGTGCGTCTCCACCGCGGGATGCGGCCGATCTCCAGTCGGCATTCGAAGCCCGGGGCCTCTCGGCGACGAGCTTCGATGGCGGCTCGATCGAACTCCTGCGACGCCTCGACCATCCGGTTCTCCTCCCGCTCTCACCCGATCCGAACGGGTCCGGCTCGCGCGGCCCCGCGGATGCGTCGACAGAGGAGGGGGGCGACACCCGGGCGCGTTGGGTCGCGATCACGGGCTTCGAGGGCGACCGCGCCCGCATCGCTGGACTCGTTCGCGATCGGATCGTCAGCGTGCCGATTCGCGAACTTGCCGCGCATTGGCTCG
The DNA here is from genome assembly GCA_011051925.1 of Deltaproteobacteria bacterium. GTDB lineage: Bacteria > Myxococcota_A > UBA9160 > UBA9160 > UBA4427 > UBA4427. The sequence goes on along the minus strand of DRKE01000181.1, from coordinate 392 downwards.
AGACCGGAATGCTCGTCTGGGAACGCTTCGAGCCGGTGCCCGAATTGTTGAAGAAGGGCGAAGACGGTCCTGGCGTCCTCTGGCTCCAGCGCGCCCTGGCCCGGCTCCGCTTCTTCGAGGGCCGCCCCACCGGCGCGTTCGATCGCGAAACGGCGACCGCGGTCAGGGACTTCCAACGCGAACAGGGCCTGGTGGCGGACGGCATCGCCGGCCCTCTCACCCAGATCGCCCTCTACGCACGCCTCGATCAATACCCCGTTCCCCGCCTCTCCGACCCGCCCGGCACGGAGCGCCGCACCGCCACCTCCGGCTTGCGATCCGGGGCGCCGCGCCCGGCTTCCTCTGCTGGCCGGATCCCGCCCGGCCAACCTGCCCGGCGTGCCGATGCCGAC
>DRKE01000180.1 GCA_011051925.1 Deltaproteobacteria bacterium | reverse complement strand
GTCCAAGCCCGGGTGAGCGGCTCTGGCGAAAACGCCGTGTCCACGGCGCACTGGCGTCCCCAGCGGGAATCGAACCCGCCTCACCAGCTTGAAAGGCTGGTGTCCTGACCGATAGACGATGGGGACGCGCTGGGCGCGCAGTATCGCGCAGGTCGCGGAAGGTGCCACCCTTCGAGCTGCGTTTCTGCCCCGCAACGATCCCGGGCACCCGCGCTCGGGGCCGGATCGGCTAGCCTGCCGCGATGACCGATCGATCGATCCAGGCCGAACGCGCCCTCAACATCTGGTCGAGCTTCCAGCGGGCGGTCGATCCCCTGGCACGCGGCGCGAAGATCGTTCCCTCGCCCGACGTCGCCTTCGAGGAGATCGGCGGGCTCGTCTCCGCCAAGGAGGAGATCCTCACCTACGCCTACGCACAGACGAGTCCCGAGGTCTATGAGCGGTGGGGAACGTTTCCCCCGACGGCGATGCTGATGATCGGTCGCCGGGCCAGCGGAAAATCCCTGCTCGCCGAAGCCCTCGCGACCCATACGGAGATGGCCTTCATCCGCGTCGACGTGCCCCGCATGGTGCTCGACGTGATCCACGGTTCGGGAAAGGTCGGGGAACTCATCCGAGGCTGGTCGGCCGCCCTCGACGAGATGCCCGCGGTCACGGTCTTCTTCGATGAACTCGAATTCTCGCAGGCCCACGACATGGGGTCCCGGGCCGCCGAGCTGCCGACCGGACCGATCATGGATTTCCTCTTCGAACTGATCGACCGCGCGCTCTCGACCCCCCATTGCCTGGTCCTCGGCAGCACCAGCCACCCGGACACGCTGCCCCATGCGTTCCTGTCGCCCGGGCGCTTCGAACGCGTGATCGAAGTCAATCCCATCTTTCCCGATGACGTCATCGAGGCTCTCCAGATCCACGCCGCCCGGGCGGAAGGTCGCGCCGCTCGGACGATCTTCGGAGACATCGATTGGACGAAGATCGTCGGCAATACCCGGGAGCCGAGCATCGGGGACTGGGTGCGGATGCTGCACGCCGTACTCCGGCGGAAAGCCCGGCTCGATGCGGCGGGGGAGAACCCCGAACCCGTCTCGAACGACGATTTCGCCCGGGAACTCAGCCGTCATCGACATGCCCATACCCGGATCCACATGGACGGCGGGAACTATCTCTGATCGCCCGGGAATCCGGCCGTTCTCGTCCGGGGTGATCCGACGCCACCCCCGAGTGGAATCTGCCGCTGGCATGCCGCGAGTCTGCAGGCGCGGCGCGATCCGATCGTTCCCTGGCGGGCACCCCGCCCGATCGACCCCCTTCGAGACGCGGGTTTCCTAACGGTACGCCGCCATCCCGCCGATACCGATCCCTGAGCGGGATCCTTGGGCCCGCATCCAACGACGAAACCCCCGCTCCAGGGAAGGGTCGGGATTTCGTCTGGGGGCGTTCGGTGCAGCAGCACACCGTCTTGTTCGTCGACGACGAGGTCAACATCCTGAAGGCGCTCCAGCGTCTTCTCCGAAGCGAACCGATCGAGGTCCTCACGGCGAGTTCGCCGGCGGAGGCGCTCGAGCTGCTCGAACGTTGCGAACCCCAGGTCATCGTCTCCGACCAGCGCATGCCCGAGATGAGCGGCGCCGATTTCCTGTCCTCGGTCCGCGATCGCCATGCCGACATCGTCCGCATGATGCTCACGGGATATACCGACATGACGATCGCCGTCGAAGCGATCAACAAGGGCGAGATCTTCCGCCTGATCACGAAACCCTGGAACGACGAGGAGCTGAAGGCCACGCTCCGGCAGGCCTTCGATCACTACGAGCTCAAGGCCGAGATCAAGCGCCTGAACCAGGTCACCCGGGAGCAGAACTTCAAGCTCCAGGACATGAACAAGAATCTCGAGCTCAAGGTCCGGGAGCGCACGAAGCAGCTCGACGGGAAGAACCAGGAACTCCGTACGGCCTATATCCAGACGATCCGGGCCCTGGCCGAGGCGATCGATGCGAAGGATGCCTATACGCGGGGTCATTCAGAACGCGTCGCGGTCTATGCCTCCCGACTCGGAGGCCGGATGGGACTGCGCAAGGAGCTGATCGAACGGATCTACTTCGCCGGCCTGCTCCACGACGTGGGCAAGATCGGCATTCCCGATGCGATCATCACCAAACCCGACCGCCTGGATGCCGAGGAATATCGGGAGATCCAGAAACATCCGGAGATCGGTGCCAAGATCCTCGAACCGGTCGAGTTCCTCCACAGCATCGTCCCCTGCGTACGACATCACCACGAATGGTACGACGGCTGCAGCCGCGGCTATCCCGATCGACTCGCCGGGGACCAGATCCCACTGCCCTCGCGCGTGATCGTCGTCGCCGACACCGTGGAGGCGATGACCTCGGATCGTCCCTACCGCAAGGCCCTTTCGATCGACGTCGTCGTCGCGGAGCTGCACAAATTCTCCGGGACCCAATTCGACCCCATCGTGGTCGACGCATTCCTGCAACTGCTCGAGGATGAGGGTGAAGCCTTCATCTCGAAAGACCAGAAATTCGACATCTACGCATTCATCGAAGGATAGGAATCCGAGGACCGGTTCGTGCGACAACCCCCCAGGCCTGAAACCAAGTCCGAGCGGCGCGATCCGCTCGAATTGTTGACCCGACTGGGCTTCGGCCCCGACACGGTCCTCATGAACGATCCCAAACTCTTCATGGACGGTCGCTTTCTCGCCTCGCTGCTCGTCGAACTCCACGACGAACTCGGCACCCGGGATTCGGCCCTCGCCCTCTTCCAGATCGGCCTTCTTCATGGATTCCGCGATGCGGCGCGGATGTGCCGGACCCACGAGGGCGATCCACTCTCGCCCTTCAGCGAGGGCCCCGAAACGACGCCCCTCCTGATGCATTGGACCTCGGGCGCGATCGTCGGACCCACGGGCGAATTCAGCCTCGAAGGGCATTGGCCCGAGCGCCACGAGGCCGTCGCGCGCTGTTCACGCCTGGGAGCCAGCTCCGTTCCCCATTGCTGGATGAGCGCCGGATACACGACGGGCTGGCTCTGCGGCACCCTCGACCGGGCTCTCCTGGCACGCGAAACGGAATGCGCGGCGACCGGTGCCGACGCCTGCCGTTTCGAGGTCCGGGAGATCGAGCAATGGCAGGGCAGCGAGGATGGCGAGATCCATTGGCTGCTCTCCCAGGTGCCTTTCGACGACTTTCGACGGGTGGCCGCGATTGCCCCGATCGAACGCACTCCCCTGCCCCCGGTCGCATCGCGGGATCTCGACGGGCGTTTCGACCGCTCCCAGGCCGTCGTCCACATCTGGGGCCCCGTGATGGTGTTGCCCTTCACGACCCTCGATGAGGCCCTCGGCACCGTCGAGATGCTGGGTCGCGATCCCGGGATCTCCGAGATCCGCGCGGTCGTCATCGACCTGCGCGAGCAGCCCCTCGACGAGGGCTTCGGCGCTGCCGCGCTCGAGCAGGTCCTCGAAACGATCGAGTCCTGGAGCGCGCAGGGTCTCATCACCGGTGTCTCGCCCCATGCGGAAGCCGCGATTGCCGGCCTCGAGGCCTCCCATCTGATCCTTCGCAAGGATCTTCCCGAGGCCATTGCGACCGCCTTCCAGATCGCCGATGTCCAGCGACATCGCCTCTAGCAGACCGGAAACGGATCGGGATCGATGAGCGAACAGCCTGCGACGAAGACCGCCACCGAAGGCAGCATCGACGCGACGCGGATCCCCCGTCTCTTTGCCGAGGCCTGGCGGGACCGTCGATCCGGCTGGCTGTCCCTGTCCCGGGGCAGCCTCGAACGCCGCGTCCAGTTCCTCGACGGCTCTCCGCTTTCGGTCGAATCGACACCGCAGGAGACGGGCTTCGCACGCAATCTCGAAGAGTCGGGACAGATCACCGGCGCCGAACGTTTCAAGGTCGAACAATTCGCGCGCGAGCGCGATTGTCCTGAAGCGTCCGCCGTCCTCGCTCTCCGCCTGCTCGACGCCCGACAGCTCTACAAGGCGATCCGGAAGCAGACCCGCCGCAGCCTGGGGGAGACCTTCGAGTGGCAGACGGGCACCTTCGCCTGGCAGGACGAGCCCGTGCCCGATGCCCGGTCGGGCAAGCCGCTGGATGGTCTGAAGCTTCTCCAGGAACAACTTCCCCTGCGTTGGGGAAGCGAACGCCTCTTCGCCGCACTGCTGCCGGAAAGCGATCTCCGGGCCGACATTCCGCCCCGCTATCGACGCATCGCGGCAAGCCTCGGCGAGGCCGGCGAGCTTGCCCGACGGGCCATCGACCGCCTCGACGGCACGGTCTCCCTCGGGCAGATCCTGGGCGAATGCGCTGGCGATCCCCTGGCTGCTGGAACCCTGTGGGTCCTGCTGCACGCGGGCATCCTTCGCGAACGAGCGACGACGAGCGCGCGGGCAGAGCCCGCGCCCTTCGACTTCGAGGTCGAGATCGAGGTCGCCGAGGGGGCCTCCTCGACGACCGCCGGCGGGACCGCGCGCCAGGAAGCCCGCGAAACGGCGGGCGTCGCGAAATCGGACGCCCGCTCCGAGGCCCTTCGCGCGGAGATCGGATCCCTGATCGAGCGACTGGACGGAATCGACCACTACGAGGCCCTGGGCCTCGAGCAGGATGCGGGCACCGCCGACATCAAGAAGGCCTATTTCAAGGCGGCCAAGAAATACCATCCCGATGCGCTCGCCCGCATGGGACTCGAGGCGCTGCGGGAGGACGCAGCACGCGTCTTCGCACGGATCGCCGAAGCCTTCGAAACGCTGTCGGATCCGGACAAACGGGCCGCCTACGACGCGGGCGGGGGCGACGAGCCCGAAATCGATACCGCCCGTCTCGCCCAGGCCGAGACCTCCTTTCGCAAGGGCGAGATCCTCCTGCGCATGGGCAATTTCGAGGGGGCCCTCGAGTATCTCGAGCCCGCAGTCGATCTGTGGCCCGACGAGCCCGCCTATCAGTCGGGGCTGGGCTGGGCGCTCTACAAGCAACCGCAGTCGGACGTGGCCCGAGCCCTCGAACACCTGGAGCTCGCGGCCCGCGCGGCGCCGGACGACGCGGTCATCCTGTTCCGACTCGGCATGGTGCTCCGGGCCAGTGGAGAGCAGGAACGCGCCAGTGAACTGATCGAACGCGCCCGCGCCCTCGAACCCTCGATCGACGACTGAGCGCCCGAGAAAAGCCGGCCTCGTTCACCCGGATCCCTTCGCGAGCAGCGCCGCCAATCCCACGTCGGGGGACGCCGAGAGCGGACGCTGCCTCCGGAGTTCCGTCGCCCATTGCGGGAAACGGACCCGGAGCTGCCGGCCATCGGCCAGGCCCCAGACGAT
>DRKE01000179.1 GCA_011051925.1 Deltaproteobacteria bacterium | reverse complement strand
GCTGCGGGACCACCCCTCATCGCTTCGGCCGGGCTGGCTGGCGACCTCCGAGCCCAGGGGCCGGCCCGATGCCGCTGCCGGTCCTTCCCGACGCTCCGCGCTTTCCGCGTCGGAAGTACTCGGAAAACCGGCCCGCCCCACAAGCGAAGTGAACGTGCTTTTAGCGGTTCATCGCGCCGGAGGCCAGTGTCCCGGCCGATGTCCCACATCGAAGCCGACGATTGGGGCCGAAAGGACCCGATCATGGCAGAGGCAAGCGGCATCCGGTTCCGGCGCGAAGACCGCCGCGTTCGGGTGTAGACCCGTCGTGGTGGGATTCAGGGGGGCGGGCTTTCCGGGCGCTGCGGAAGCGCGGAGGCCAGCCGACGTTCAGCGGGCAGGGGGGGCGGCGGCGCCCGCCTTCGACCGGGAGCGTCCCACTTCGAGCGAAGCGCGCGGGGACAGATCGTCCCGAATGAATCTCGATTCGAAGACGATCGGTTCGACGTCGGAGAGGGCGGTCACCTGGATCGTGTGTCGGACGACGAGCAGGTCTCCGCGTTCAGCGACGCGATAGAGATTGTTTCCGGTGGCCTGATGCTGTTCCCAATGAAGGCGCAGGCCTTCTTCAGACCAGTCCCAGGTGGAGGCGAAGGGAACTCCGCGCGCGTCAAGGGCCCGCCGCCGCTGGCCGTCGAGCAGGATGGGGCGCTTCTCGGGGCCCTCTACTCCCTTCACTTCCTGTTCCAGGGCCTCACCGGTCCAGCTGAACTGCAACTCATCCGGAGGCACCGTCGATTTTCGCAGGATGCCGCTGGCCACGCGTCGAACGATCCACGAGAGCCCGGAGAGTGCGCGCTCGATCGCCGAGACGCGTTCTTCGTCCAGGGCCGGATCCTCGATCCGCTGCCAGTGGCCCTCGAAGATCGAAAGATCGACCTCCCTGACCTGGCGCGCCGTCCTCGTTTCGGGCGCCGACGTCTCCGCCGTCGAGATCCAGGGAAGCAGCGGGCTTGCCAGCAGGCCGAAAACGAGCGGGACGACGAGCAGAGGCGGGAAGCGGCGCCGCGAGGCGGCCGGCCTCGGATCGGAACGCGGCCCTTCGGCAGGCTCATCCGCCGCGCGCAGCAGCTTTCGGATCAGGCTGTGAAGGGTCCGGCGATGTCGCTGGACGGCTTCGGGGGACAATGTGTCGAGACCGAAGGCACCCTCGATGGCGTTCCGGCTGGCGAACCAGACCAGGGAGGTACTCGAGAGAATGAGCGCAAGCTCGGTTGCATCCATGCTTTTTTCGTTGCTCGCAAGGGTCCGTTCATCCATGGCGGCCCGGATCGGGGCCAACAGGCCACCGACCGGGCTCCGGCCTTCGCGTCGTCGCTCCGGCGACTTGCCGGTCCTGTCGGCGGCGTCCAGGGGGATGGCATCGAGCATCTGGCGAAGCAGTAGCCGGGCTGCGGACGGGCGCGTGATCATGAAGTCGACCCAGGCATCGGCGATCGCCTCGAGGCGCTCTGTCGGGTGGTCTCCCGCCCGTTGGAACCGGGTGGTGAGATCCCGCAGGACCTGATCGATCGCCGCGGCATACAGCGTTCGTTTGTCCGGAAAGTGGTAGAGGAGGGACGGGCGCTGGATCCCGACCCGCCGCGCGATCTCGTCGACCCGGGCGCCGGCAAAGCCGGCCTCGCCGAAGACCTCCACAGCGGTTGCCAGGATCGCCTCGCGGCGTTCCTGGCCCTGACGGGTCGCTGGGGCGGACGGAACCATGGTTTCGAGACTACCGACCAGTCAGTCAGGATTCAAGCACGTTCCAGGGCAGAGCACCCGGCCGGTGGCTCGGGGGCGTCCGCTTCCGAGCCCATCGGCTCGACTCTATTTGACATAATATATCTTATCGGTGGTCAAGCTTGGCGAGACCGGGTGTGGGCATCCAGTCCCCCCGCGACCCCCTTGCGACGGGCCTGGATGCGATCCGGCCCGGCTGCTCAGCCCTGGACGCGGATTTCCGCGATCAGGGCGGCGATTTCCGGAGCCGCGACTTCGTCCGGGAACTCGGCCTCGAAGCGCTGGAACGCGGCGAGTGCCCTGTCGGAATCCCCCGCCTGGGCCCAGCAGCGGGCCGCCTGGGTCAGCGCCTGGGCCCGCAATGGATAGACCTCGATGTCCGCCGCCGCCTCGTAGGCCGCAGCGGCCGCGGCGGGATCTCCGCGTTCTTCCGCCAGCTCGGCGAGTCGGGTCGAAGCCAGCGCCGCGATGGCGCGATTTCCGGCGGCGTCCCGGGCGGCAACGAAGCTTTCTTCCGCTTCCTCGGGCCGTCCGAGCTCGGCCTGGAGCTTGCCGGCCTCGAGCCACGCCAGGGCTCCGGCGGCGGTGCCCGGATATTTCTTCGCGACCCGGACGAAACGCTCGGCGAAGTCGCGGCGGGTGCGTTCGGCGAGTTCGGGATTGGCCGGCTCGGGAATGGCCGCCCCGCCTGCCGGGTCGGCGCCCATCGCGAGACGGTACTGGCTGTTCGTGAGCGCGAGTTCGTCGGCGGCGCGATCCCGGACGTCGGATCGATGCTGGACGTAGAGCCCGACGGCAGCGGCCAGGACCAGGATGGCCGCGATCCCCCCGAGAATCAGGACCGCGTGTTGCGCCGCCCACTCGGCCAGACGATCGCCCGTTTCCTCGATCTCGCGCAGCGTTTCGGCTGCGGCACTCGACGACTTCTTCTTGGCCAAGACGTGTTCCTCGGTGGCATGGGCGACACAGGCGGGTCGCCGGGTTGATCGAATTCCGGATCGTGCGGGGTCCGGGGGCTGGGGAGCCTTCGTCTCTCCGGGCGCCGGAGTGTATCGGAGACCTCCCGGACTTCGAGGGCCGGCCGATTCCGGCTAGCCCCCTCGCTCTCGATCGCTCCGCCGGCCCGAACGGGCCCGCAGACGCACACGGACGGGTGTCCCCTCGAATCCGAATGCCTCTCGAAGCTGGTTCTCGAGGAAACGGACGTAGGAGGTCTGGATGGCCTTGGGATCACTGCAGAAGACGACGAAGACCGGCGGTCGGACGGCGACCTGCGAGGCGTAGAAGAGCTTGTTGGGCCGGCGTGCGGGACCGCGGCTCGCCATGGCGGGCGGATGCTTTTCCGAGACGTCCTGAAGCCAGCGGTTGAGATCCGCCGTCGGAACGCGGAGCTGGCTCGACGCGACGACCTGACGGATCCGGCGGAAGAGTGCCCCGAAACCGGCACCCGTCCTGGCGGAGACCGGAACGATCGGCGCGTCTGCCATGAAGCGCAGACCGTGGGCGATGCCGGCGAGTCTTTCTTCGCGATCGTCCCGTGAAACGAGATCCCACTTGTTCGCGAGCACGACGGCCGCACAGCCGTGTTCGCGAAGCAGCGACGCGACCCGGGCATCCTGATCGGTCATTCCCTCGGCCGCATCGACGACGAGGAGCGCCACCTCTGCCCGTTCGAGGGCGCGCAGGGTCATCAGGGCGCCGCCGTGCTCGCCCGGGCCGCGCCGTCGGCCGATCTTCCGGAGGCCGGCGGTGTCGACGAGGACGTACTCCCGGCCGTCGCGCGAGATCGCGATGTCGATCGCGTCGCGCGTCGTGCCGGGCACGTCCGAGACGACGACCCGATCCTCCCCGGCCAACCGATTGGCGATCGAGCTCTTGCCGACGTTCGGACGGCCGACGATGGCGATCCGGATTGCTTCCTCCTCTCCCGGCCGGGGATCCGGGTCGGGGGCGATCCCGCCCTCCTCTTCCCACGCCCCGCCCTGCCCGGTCCGGTCGATCTCGTCTTGCGGGAGATCGGCGAGGATCGCTTCGAGGGCATCGAAGGCCCCGCCCCCGTGCTCTGCGGAAACGGCGAAGGTCGGTTCGATGCCCAGCCGGTAGAAATCGTTCAAGCGATCCCGATGGTGTTTCGGTTGATCGATCTTGTTGACGAGGAGCCCGAGCCTCTTTCCCGAACGCCGCAGGGTCCGGGCGATCGATTCGTCTTCGGGCGCGAGTCCCTGCTTGCCGTCGACGATGAAGAGGATGACGTCGGCGTTGTCGACGGCCTCTCGGGCCTGGGCCTGGACTTCGGACTCGAGACCGGACTC
>DRKE01000178.1 GCA_011051925.1 Deltaproteobacteria bacterium | reverse complement strand
GAAGAGTTCGCGCAGGATCAGCATCACCCAGCGATGGCCGAGGATCTCGGTCGCGCGGGCCAGCGGACAGAACTGGTCATATCGGAAGCGCTCCACGGAGCGCAGCCTACCGCAGGATAAGTTCTTTTTTCAAACCACTTGATTCGAATATCGCATCCTTTTGAAGGAAGGGAGGAAAGGAGGGAAGTGGCTTCCCGTCGGGGCATCTGATCGATTCCTGATCGAAATCAAGCCTTTCCCGCTGCGCGGGCGCCCCGGTCAGCCAGTACAATCGCCGTGATCCAGGACGACGAGCACACCGCAGCAGAAGAAGTACGCATCAGAGAGATAGAGATGAAGCGGAAGCGAAAAAGGGAAAAAGGACTTTGTCATGAGTGATCTCGGAACCCGATCGGCGCGGGCGCTCGCCGCCATGATCCGTCGCAAGCAGATCTCGAGCCGGGAGCTCCTCGACGACTTCCTCGACGCGGTCGCCGAGACGAACGAGCCGCTGAATGCGGTCGTGACCCTCGACGAGGAGGGCGCGCGGAAGGCGGCGGCCCGGGCCGATGAGGCCATCGCGCGCGGCGAGGCCCTCGGCCCTCTTCATGGACTCCCCATGACGATCAAGGACACCTTCGAAACGGCCGGGGTCCGTACGACGGCGGGCAACCCGGTCTGGAAGGACCATGTTCCGGCACGCGACGCCGAAACCGTCGCCAGGCTGAAGCGCGCGGGCGCGGTCGTCTTCGGCAAGACCAACCTGCCCTTCATGGCGGCCGACGTCCAGTCCTACAACGATCTCTTCGGTTGCACGAACAACCCCCACGACCTGTCGCGAACACCCGGCGGTTCCTCCGGTGGCGCCGCGGTCGCGGTCGCCACGGGGATGACGAGCCTCGAACTCGGAAGTGACATCGGCGGATCGATCCGGACGCCTTCCCACTGGACGGGGATCTACGGACACAAGCCGAGCTACGGGATCGTCTCGAATCTCGGACATCTGCCCGGCCCGCCCGGAGCCCAGGCACAACCCGATCTCGGTGTCGCGGGCCCCCTGGCACGCAGCGCCGAGGATCTCGGGATCGCCCTGGATGTCCTGGCCGGACCGGGCCAGCACGACCGGGTCGCCTGGCATCTCGATCTGCCCCGGGCGCGCCACGACCGGATCTCGGACTATCGCGTCGCGGCCTGGTTCGAGGATCCGGCGCTGCCCGTGGACGATGCCGTCCGCACACGACTCGAAGCGACGGCCGATGCGCTTCGCTCGGCCGGAGTCCGGGTCGACGAGAAGGCGCGACCCGGATTCGACCTCTGGGAACTCATTCGCGCCTACAACCGACTGCTCATGCCGATCGTCCTCGCCGACATCCCGCCCGAGACCCTGGCCGGATTGGAACGGGCGGCGGCCGCGTTCGACAAGGACGACGAGAGCGATGCTGCAATGGCCGCCCGAGCGCCGCTCATCCAACATCGCGAATGGCTCCGGACGGACGAACTGCGGGAACAGTGGCGAAGCGCCTTCCGGGAGTTCTTCGCGAACTACGACGTCCTGCTCTGTCCCGTCACGTCGGTTCCCGCGATCCCCCACGATCATTCACCCTTTCCGGAACGAACGATCGAGGTGAATGGCGAATCACGACCCTACACGGATCTCTTCGGCTGGATCTCGCCGGCAACGACCTGTCGTTTGCCGGCCACCGTGGCGCCGGTCGGGCCGACGCCCGAAGGCCTGCCCGTCGGCGTGCAGATCGTCGGGCCCTACCTCGAGGACCACACGACGATCACGTTCGCCCGGCTGCTCGGCGAGGTCATCGGAGGCTTCGAAGCACCCTCGAAGGGTTGAGGCCGTCACCGGCTCTCAAGCCGGCGTTCGCGCCGTCACCTTGATCTCGGCCCGCGCACCGGGAATGACGAGTTCCGTCACGCCGATCCAGGTCGAGGCGGGATAGGGCTCCTTGATGAACTCGTCCTTCACCTTCGCCATCGTGGCCGCGTTCTTCTGGAGGTCGACGATGTAGAGCGTCGAGTCGACGATGTCCTCGTAACCGACTCCAGCGGCCGCCAGGGTCTCTCCCAGCGATTGCCATGCGTTGCGGAACTCGTCCTCCGCCGAATCGCCATGACCCACGACGCCCGAACAGAAGATCAGATCTCCATGTCGAACGGCGGGAGCGAAATGCCAGCTCTCATAGGTCTTTCGGGCCGAATCAGGAACGATGACGTCGATGGGCATGGGGAATCTCCGATCCAATGGGGTTCGTCTCGAAGCTACTCGGCAGCCCGCCTCTTGAAAAGGGGCGGGCTGCGACCGACGAGACCCGGCGAAGAGCCTGCCCGGGCGGAGGCCTCCGAGACGATCGGTTCAACTCTCGAAGAGTCGGGGCTGTTCCGCCAGGAAGCCACGCTTGGTCGCCTCGGCGAGTCCCGCCGGCAGCGAGGCGATCTCCCCGGCGACCGCGAGCGCGGCTTCGCGCAGCCCATCGGCGGGACAGAGGCGATTGACGAGACCGATCCGGAGGGCTTCGTCCGCAGCGTAGGTCCGGCCGGTGAGACACATCTCCCGCGCGACACCCGATCCCAGGACGACGCGCATGAGATCGTAGGCCGCCGCCGCACCGAAGCGCACCTGCGGTTGCCCGAAGACGGCCGACTCCGCCGCCAACCTGAAATCACACATCACGGCGAGATCGCAGCCGCCGCCCAACGCCGGTCCGTTCACCGCCGCGACGAGCGGCTTCGGGAAGGTGTAGACGCGACGGTGGTATTCCATTGCATCCGAGAAGACCGCCTCCATGTCTCCGCTCGCGAGTTCGGAACGATCGAAGCCGGCGCAGAAGACCGGTCCGTTGCCCGTGAGCAGGACGACCCGGACGGAATCGTCCTTCGCGAGTGCCTCGAGGCGCTGGACGATCTCGTCCCGCAGCGCTCGCGACAGGGCGTTTCTCTTCTCGGCCCGATCCAGGGTCAGGACCGCCACGCCCTCCTCGATTTCCAGGGTCGTCTTTGATTCCGGCATTCGTACGCCTCCTGCTCTTCCGCCTTCCGCCACGAACCGACACCCACGGCCCATGGCTCCCGGCGACACCGACCTCCGACCCGCCGCGCAGCCGGTCCCGGGTCAGTTCCCGGGCGGCCCGGCAGCCTCGAGTTCGACGGCCCGGGCCGACGATGCGCCCCCGAAGATCCGCCGAACGCTTCGCTTCACGAAGTCTCCGAGGTCGTCGATCAGGATGTAGAAAACGGGCACGAACAGCAAGGTCAGCATCGTGGAAGAGAACATCCCCATCGCCGTCGCGACTGCCATCGGCGCGCGTGTCTCCGCGCCGGGCCCGAGTCCGAGCGCCGCCGGGAGGACCCCGAAGATCATCGAAACCGCGGTCATCATCACGGGTCGCATCCGCACGGGCGCCGCCCGTCGCATCGCCTCGATCTTGTCGAGACCGGTCTTGCGGAGCTGGTTCGCGTAGTCGACCAACAGGATCGAATTCTTCGTGACGAGCCCGAAGAGCAGGATGATGCCGATCAGGCTGAAGAGATTCAGGCTGTATCCGAAGAGGAGCAGCCCACCGAGCGCGCCCACCATCGAAAGCGGCAATGCGAGCATGACCGTGATCGGATGGATCAGACTCTCGAACTGCGCGGCCAGGACCATGTAGATCACGAGGATTCCGAGCAGCATCGCGACGGCGAACTGCGTATTGCCCTCCGCCATCGCTTCGGCATCGCCGACGACGCTGAGCGAGACGGAGCGGGGAAGGACGTCATCCGCGACCTCGCGGGCGATCCGGATCGCCTCGCCGAGCTTCAGCCCGTCGAGATTGGCGCGGATCGTCACGCTGCGCTGCCGGTTGGTCCGGGTGATGTCCGAGGGCGCGGCACCTCGTTCGATCGTGACGAGATTGCGGAGCGCGACGGGCTCGCCCTCCCGATTGCGGACGTAGAGCGAGCCGATCGAATCGACGTCGTCCCGCAGATCCTCCTCGAGACGCATCCGGATGTCGTACCGGCGCCCCGCTTCCTTGAAGACCCCCACGTCGAGCCCACCGACCATCAACTGGATCGCCTCCGCGATCGTCCGGGCATCGACGCCCATCTCCGCCGCCTTCTCCCGGTCGGAGGAGATGCGGAGTTCGGGGAGTCCGAGCTTGAGGCTGCTGTCGAGGTCGACGTAGCCTGGATGCTTCTGGAGCGCCGAGATGAACTCGTTGGCGATCCCGTCGAGTTCTTCGAGGGAGAGATTGCCTCTCAGTTGAACGCTGAATCCGCCCGCGCTGCCCGACATCGATTCCGAAGGATTGAAGACGCGGATCGTCCGACCCGGAACGTCGGCGAGGGCCGCTCGCGCCTCCTTGATGAGCGTCATGACGCTCTTGTCCCGATCCGCCCGATCCGAAAGCGTTCCAAAGAGCATCGCCGCGTTCGACTTGGGCGGATCGAAGCCCCCCGACGAACCGGCCGCCGAGAAGATCCCGACCACCTCGGGCTGGTCGAGGAACCATTTCTCGTCGTGCTTCAGATAGTCGAGTGTCGCCCAGACCGAAGTCCCCGGGGCCGCTTCGAGCTTGGCAAAGAAGATGCCTTCGTCGGCGGGCGGAAAGAATTCCGTCTTGAGGTTGGAGGCGAAGAGATAGGCGAAGACCAGGCTCAAGAAGGTGAGCCCCACGGTCGCCCAGCGATGATCGAGACTCCAGTTGAGGGCCTTCGCGTAGCCGGATTCGAGCCGGCGAAAGCCCTCTTCCAGTCGTTCGTAGATGCTGCCCGACTCGCGTGGCTTCGGCGGGGGCATCCGCGCGGCCAGCATCGGCGTCAGCGTCAGGGCGACGAAGAGCGAGATCATGACCGACCCGGCCACCACGAGCCCGAACTCCCCGAGAAAACTCCCGACGAGACCGTCGACGAAGACGACGGGCAGGAAGACCGCGGCGACCGAGATCGTCGCGCTCGTCGCAGCGAACGCGATCTCGCGGGTTCCGACCTTGGCCGCTTCGAGGGAGGATTTCCCCGAGGCGCGATGTCGCTCGATGTTCTCGAGAACGACGATGGCGTCGTCGATCACGACGCCGACGGCGAGTGTCATCCCGAGCAGCGTCATCGTGTTGAGAGTGAAACCGCTGATCCAGACGAGCCCGAAGGTCGCGAGCAGCGAGACGGGGATCGCGAGGGCCACGATCAGCGTGGGGCGCGAACGCCTCAGGAAGACGAAGACCGTGAAGACCGCGAGCAGCGCCCCGAAGATCAGGGCGAATTGCGTTTCGGCCACGGCCTCCCGCACGCCCTTCGAAAAATCGATGAAGCCGTCGGGTTCTTCGATCGCGATGTCGGGAGGAAGGATCGCTTCGATGTCCTCGAGTCGGGACATCACCTCGTCCACGATACCGACCGTATTGCCGCCCGACTGCTTCCGGATCCCGATTCCGACCGAGACCTGGCCGTTGTAGCGCATGATCGTTTCGACGTCCTCGGCGCCGTCTTCGACCCGCGCGACATCGCGGAGATGGACCGGAGCCCCTTCGACATGGGCGACCACCATCCGCTCGAGTTCCTCGATACTCCGGAACTCCGCGGCGGTCCGG
The DNA here is from genome assembly GCA_011051925.1 of Deltaproteobacteria bacterium. Lineage (GTDB taxonomy): Bacteria > Myxococcota_A > UBA9160 > UBA9160 > UBA4427 > UBA4427. The sequence continues at coordinate 19,458 of DRKE01000178.1, read as the reverse complement.
ACGGAATACTGCAGACGATCGTCTTCGATCACGCCCGCCGGCAGGTCCACGTGTTCCCGGCGAAGCGCGTTCAGGACATCGACCGCCGAAAGCCTCCGGGCACGCAGGGCATCTCCGTCGAGCCAGATCCGGATGTTCCGATCCTGACGGCCGAAGACCGAAACCCCTGCGACACCGGGAATCGTCTCGATGAAGGGATTGATGCGACGCCGGACGAACTCGCTGGCTTCCGTCGGCGAGGTCGAGATCTTGAGCGGGATCCAGAGGATCGGCTGGTCGTTCGGATTGAAGGTCCCCACGACGGGCGCCTCGAGATCCGCGGGCAGCGAGCGCCTTGCCAGAGCGACCTTGTCCCGGACGTTCTGGGCCGCGATGTCGAGATCCGTCCCCAGTTCGAACTCGACCTTGATGACCGAAGAGCCGCGATAGCTCGTCGACTGGATGTTGCGAACACCGGCCACCGTGCTGAGCTGTTCCTCGAGCACGTCGGTCACGTCCTCTTCGATCCCTTCCGGTGTCGCGCCCTCGAGCGTCGCGTTCACGGTCAGGACCGGGAATTCCATGTCGGGAAACTGATCGACACCGAGCCGGTTGTAGCCGAGGACCCCGAAGACGATCAGCGCGAGGATCATCATCCAGGTGAGGATCGGTCGGTCGATGGAGAGATCCGAAAGACTCATCGCGGAGGCTCCGACGCCAGGTCCTCTTCGACGCCGAGGAGATCACGGAAATCGAAGGCGGTGCCGTCCGCGCGACGGACGGAAACCGCCAACCCCTCGGCGAGCCGTGTCTGTCCACGAATCACGACGACATCCCCGGCGCGCAGCCCCTTCTGGACCTCGACCCAGCCATCGCCGACCACACCGGGTTCGACCTTCACGCGCTCGACCCGCTCGTCCGGGCGAAGACGGAAGACGATCGAACCCGTGGCGCGTTGGACGATCGCGTCCTCGGGCACGACGAGCGCCCCCTTCCTTTCGCTCACTCCGAGATCGACATGGGCGAAGAGGCCCGGACGGATCCGGCCGTCGGGATTCGGGAGTTCCGCCTTCACGCGCAGGGTCCGGGTTCGCGGGTCGATCGTGGGCGAAATCATGCTGACCCGGGCCGAGAAGATCTCGCCCGGATGGGACGCGAGGGTGATCTCGACGGGAAGTCCGATCCGGACCTTCGACGAATCGATCTCGGCCAGCGCGAACTCGACCTCGATGGGATCGAGGGCGACCAGATCGAAGAGAGCCGTGCCCATGCCCAGGAATTCGCCGACGCTGACATGCCGGCGCGCGATGAGGCCCGCAAAGGGCGCGCGGACCGTGGAATCCTCGAGCGCGCGACGCGCGAGACCGAGTTTGGCTTCGGCTGCCGCGACGGCGGATCGGGCCAGCGATTCCCGCGTCCGGTCCTCGTCGAGGCGCGCTTCCGAAGCGACGTTGCCCTTGCTGAGGCTCTTCGTGCGGGCATAGTTCCGCCTGGCCACGGCGGCTTCGGCCCGGGCTTCGGCCAGTCGGGCCCGGGCGTTGTCGAGTTCGAGCTGACGGCGCTCGGGGTCGATCACGAGCAGGACGGCGCCGGACTCGACGGGCTCGCCCTCCCGAACACGGATCTCGGTCACCTGGCCGCTCACCTGTGCGGCAATGGTCGCTTCCGACCGGGCGATCAGCTGTCCCGTCGCCTGGATGCGATCGACGACATCCCGCCTTTCGACCCTCGCGACCATGACCGGCGGACGCAGATCGGCCGCACGCGGCATGGGTTCTTCCGAACCGCAGGCCTGCAACAGGAATCCGGCGGCCGAAAGCGCCGAGGCGATCCGCACGAGGCGGGAGCCGACGGGCTTCTGGCTCACTCGGGTGGGGTGCATGACGATTGCTCCTCTGTCCTTCCGCGGCGGCCATCGGCACTCGCGGCGATTCGTCGATCCGCTTCGGGGATGAGCCATCCCCGGATGATTCCTTCGAGGCTTCGATCCAGGAGATCCTGCTTCCATTCGACGTCGGGTCGGAGCGTGCGCATCGAGACGATGCCGTGGAGCATGGTCCAGAGGGCCTGGCGAAAGCCCTCGAGATCCCCGATCGCCAGCCAGCCCCGCGCGGCGATCTGGCTCGCTGGCTGCTCCATCAGACGTCGCGCCTCTTCCGCGGCCTCGATCATCGCGGAGTCCTCCTCTCGGACCTGCATCAGCAGCTGGTAGTGGGTCGGGTATCGCAGACCGAAGAGCGCGAAGGCACGAGCGAGCGAGCGCAGGTTCTCGACCGGATCCGCGACCAGTGGAACCGCTTCGATGTCCCGCGCGAAGAGCGTCAGGCGTTCCTCGAGAAGCGCATCGATCAGCCCATCCTTGTCGCGGAAGTGGTGGTAGAGGGTCGGTGCGCTGTAACCACAGCGCTCGACGAGTTTCCGGACCGAGAAGCCCGAATGACCCGACTCGAGCAGGAGGGCCTCGGTCGCGTCGAGAATCGCGCGGCGGGTCTCGCTCCGACTCGGACGGGCGTTCCGGCGCGCCCTCGCGGATTCGTCATTCGCTGGTTCGTCGGCCGCAAGAAGGGACATGGATCGACTCCGCATGCCACGAGGCATCGCGAGAGGAACCCTCCGGGCGTGAAGGCTGCGTCTCGATGGTTGGATGAGCGGGTCGACGACGTGAAGGCTTTATAACGACGTTAAACCCGCGGCAGGATCTAGCACAGATCCAGAGGGGAGATCAACCCAGCCCTGAAGCTTCGAGGTTGACCGGCCGGCCAATTCAGATAGCCTCGGCGACGTGACGTCCCCCCACCCGTCGAACGCGAATCCCCCATCCACGGCCTCTTCGAGCCCCCGGAGCCCCGAAGAGCGAAGCGGCGACGCGACCCGGGAGCGGATTCTCGATGCGGCCGAGAACGTCTTCGCCAAGCAGGGCTTCCATGGCACCAGCCTGCGGGATCTGGCCGAGGCGGCCGGCGTCACCCGAAGCCTGATCCATCATCATTTCGGATCGAAGGAGGGCCTCTGGATCGCCGTCGCGGATCGGCTCTTCGAGACCTATCGGGCATGGCAGAGTTCGATCCTCCGAGAGGGTGCCTTCGGCATCGAAGGGTTCGAGGAATCGATCCGACAATTCTTCCTCTTTCTCGAGAGCAGTCCGAATTTCGTGCGCCTTCGCGCCTGGACCAACGCGGCCCAGAGTGCCGAGACACCCCATCGCGACCTGGCCCTGCTCGGCGTGGACCGCCTGCGCGAGCTCCAGGCATGTGGCGAGATCCGCAGCGACATCGACCCGGCCTCGGCGTTGATCGGCCTCTTCAACCTGGTCGAGCACTGGTTCCAGGCGCGAACGACGCTCGAAAACCGGCTCGGCGAGACACTTCCGGGAAACCATGAATTTCTCGAGGATCTGGTGCGCATCCTCATCCGGGGAATCCGACCATGCGATGGCGAGACCTGACGCGACTTCCGGGTGCCCTGTCGATCGTCGCGGCGATGGCCGCATGGGGTTGCTCGGGAGATGCGAGCGACGCGATGTCGACGCTTCCGTCGACCCTCGTCGTCGAAACGATCGAAGTCCACGAGCAACCGGGCCATGCCGTACGCGAATCCTACGCGGGACGGGTCGCGAGTCCCCGAAGCAGCGATCTCGGATTCGACCGCCCCGGTCGGGTGGTCGAACTCCTCGTCGACGAAGGGGACCACGTCGAAAAGGACCAACGGCTGGGCAGCCTCGAGACCCGTGACCTGCGCGCCGAGATCCGGGAACTCCGGGCCCGGGAAGCCGCCAGTGCGGCGCGCCTCGAGTTGGCGAAACTGACGACGAAACGCAGCGAGTCCCTCGTCGGTTCCGACAGCATCTCGAAGCAGGCCTACGACGAAGCCCGCTTCAATCAGGCCGCCCTCGAAGCCGACCTCGAAGCCGCACGGGCGGGTATCGCCCGCGCCCGGGTCGCGCTCGAACTCTCCGAGCTGCACGCGCCCTTCGCCGGCACCATCGTCCTGCGGAACGTGGACGAGGGAACGGTCGTCACGCCCGGCCAGCCCGTCTTCCGCGTGATCGAGGACGGCGCGATGGAGCTGCGTGTCGGAATACCCGTGGCGACGGCGGACGGCCTCACACCCGGCGGACGCTACCCGGTCGAGATCGAGGGCAACGGGTTCCTCGCGCGTCTCGTCCGGAAGATCCCCATGGTCGATCCCCGGACCCGGACGATGACAGCGGTCTTCGAAATCGAACCGGCCGACGACGGCAAACGGAAGCGACCCCGGGACGGTGCCCTCGGCCGCCTCCAGATCGACACACCCCGAGCCGAACGGGGCTTCTGGCTGCCGATCTCGGCCCTCTCCGAAGGGCGTCGGGGGCTCTGGAGCGCCTATGCCGTCGAGCCGGACCCCGAGGCACCCGATCGCTTTCGCGTCGAGCAACGGGATCTCCAAGTGATCCACGTCGAGACCGATCGCGTCTTCGTCGACGGCACCCTCCAGGACGGAGACCGGATCGTCGCCAGCGGCATCCATCGGATCGTTCCCGGCCAACCCGTCCGTCTGGCGACCCCTCGCGCCGCTGTTTCGCCAGACACGGATCCCCGCGCGGGTCACGGTCACGGGAGCTAGGCCTTGCTTCGCTCGCTCTTCTATCGGAATCCCCGGCTCACGATCCTGACGATCATGCTGATCCTGATCGCAGGCGTCTCGTCCCTGGGCAGCCTCTCCAGGGCCGAAGACCCGGCCATGGCGCGACGCTTCGGCACGATCACGACGTTCTTTCCCGGCGCCAGTGCCCTTCGCGTCGAGTCGATGGTCACGGAACCGATCGAGAAGGAGCTGCGCGAGCTCCACGAGATCGACGAGATCATCTCCAACTCGCGAACGGGCGTCTCCGTCATCACGATCAAGTTCCATGATCGATATGGCTATGACGACGTCGATGCGGTCTGGTCGAAGGTGCGCGATCGCGTCGGTGATGCCGCCGCCCGGCTGCCGTCGACGGCGGGCGTCCCCGACGTCCGCGATCGGACGTCGACGGCCGTGACGTTGCTTCCCGCCTTCGTCTGGAAGGGCGAGGGCGAAGCACCGATGGGCATCCTCACCCGCTTCGCGGAGGAACTCGAGAACCGCCTGCGCAATCTGGACGGAACCAAGGAAACCGAGCTGATCGGCGAGGCCGCAGAAGAGATGCGGGTCACCGTCGACCCGATGGTCCTCGCCTCCCTCGGCCTTCGGGCGGTCGACGTCTCCCGGGCGATCTCGAGAGCCGACGCCAAGGTGCCGGCCGGTCGGATGCATGCGGAGGCCAGCGATCTCGTGATCGAGGTCGCGGGCGAGCTGATCTCCGCAGAGCGGATTCGACGGATTCCCCTGCGCCAGGAGCCGGACGGACGATTGCTCCGGGTGGGCGATGTCGCCCGTGTCGAAAAGACGATCGAGAAGCCGCCCCGAAGCGCCGTCTCCGTTCATGGGCGTCCCGCCGTCCTGGTGGCGGCGACGATGGAACCCCGCAATCGCGTGGACCTCTGGGCGGAAAAGGCCCGCCAGATCGTCGACGAATACCGTCTCGAAATCGATCCGGAGATCGACCTCGAGATCGCCTTCGACCAGAGCGGCTACACGCAGACCCGGCTCGCGAGCCTGGTCGCGAATCTCGTCCTGGCTTCCCTGATCGTGTGGATCGTGCTCTTCGTCATGATGGGCCTGCGTTCGGCCTTCATCGTGGGAAGCGCCCTGCCCCTCACCGTGGCGCTGGTGCTGATCCAGTTCAACCTGATCGGCATGCCGCTCCACCAGATGTCGATCACGGGGCTGATCATCGCGCTCGGACTCCTGATCGACAACGCGATCGTCGTCGTCGACGAATACAACGGCTTCGTCGCACGGGCGTTCCCACCCGAGGAAGCCGTCGCGAGATCCGTCTCCCATCTCTTCATCCCGCTCCTCGCCTCTTCGATCACGACGATCCTCGCCTTCCTGCCGATCGTGCTCGCGCCCGGGCCGATGAGTGAGTTCGTCGGCCCGATCTCGGTCGGCGTGATTCTCTCGATCGTGAGTTCCTTCTTCCTGTCGATGACGATCATTCCCGCGATGGCCGGCCGATTCACGGCGCGACGCGACGAACCGGGACCGAGATTCTGGCGCTTCGGCTACTCGAATCCGCGCCTTGTCGCCCTCTACGAGCGCAGCCTCGAATTCGCCCTGGAGCGCCCGTGGCGCGGAATCGCGATCTCCCTGGCGCTGCCGGCGCTGGGCTTCGTCGTCGTCACGACCCTGCCGAGCCAGTTCTTTCCGCCCAATGACCGGGACCAGTTCCAGGTCCAGATCGTGATGCCCAGCCAGACCTCCCTCGCCGACACCGCCGCCGCGGCCCGGCGGGCTCGTGCCCTCATCAATGCCCATGACGAAGTGGTCGACAGCCTGTGGGTCGTCGGCGAGGCGGCCCCGCGCGTCTACTACAACATGATGACGGCACAGGAACGCAACGCCGCCTTCGCCGGGGGCGTCGTCCAGACCCGGAGCGCCAGCGCGACCCAACGACTCCTCGGCCCCCTGCAGTTGGAGCTCTCCGAAGCCTTTCCCGAGGCGCGCGTCCTCGCCTCGGCCTTCGAACAGGGCCCCCCCTTCGACGCGCCGATCGAGATCCGGATCATCGGCCCGGGACTCGACGAACTGCGTCGACTGGGCGATCAGCTGAGGCGCATCCTCGCGCGGACGCGCGACGTGACCTACACACTGGCGCGACTCCAGGGCGGTGAGCCCAAACTCCTCTTCGAAACCGACGAAGAGGCCCTGCGTCTGTCGGGCATTCGACTCGTCGACGTGGCGGAACAGCTCTCCGCCAGCCTCGAAGGCCTGCTCGGCGGTTCGGTCCTCGAGGCCAACCAGGAGATTCCCGTCCGTGTGCGTGTCCCGGACTCGATCCGAAGCGAACTGGCCCTGCTCCGCAACGACTACGTCCTGGCGGGACCGGGATCGGGCATGGCGAGTGGCGACGATCGGGGAATCGAGGGCGTCCCGCTCAACGCCGTGACCCGGATCCGCCTGGTGCCCGAATTGTCGGGCGTGCCGCGGCGGGACGGGGAACGCGTGAACACGGTGCAGGCCTTTCTCCGACCCTTCACGATCATCTCGGTCGCGCTCGACGATTTCAAGACGCGCCTGGCGGAGAGCGACTTCGAGCTGCCTCCGGGCTATCGCCTCGAATTCGGCGGCGAGAGCGAGGAGAGCAACGAGGCCGTGGGCAAGCTCTTCGCGTTCGCCGTGCCCCTGTTCATCCTGATGGCCGGCACGATCATCCTGACCTTCAACTCGTTCCGGATGGCCGGCATCATCGGGATCGTCGCGTTCCTGTCGATCGGGCTCGCCTTCGTCGGGGTGTGGTCCTTCGGATACCCGATGGGCTTCAACGCAATCCTGGGCACGATGGGACTCGTCGGCCTCGCGATCAACAGCGCCATCGTCGTACTGTCGGCCCTGCGCGCGGACCCGGATTGCGAAAGCGGGGATCCGGAAGCCGTCCGCCGGGTCGTCGTCGGCGCGACCCGGCACATCCTCGCCACGACGCTCACGACGGTCGGGGGCTTCGTCCCCCTGATCGCGTTCGGTGGCCGATTCTGGGGTCCCCTCGCGACGGCCATTGCCGGGGGGGTCGGGGGCTCGGCGATCCTCGCCCTCTATCTCGTGCCGGCGCTCTACATCCGGATGGTGGGCCGATCGCGCAGCGGAACGGCCGATGGGGCGGAGCCGGTCGGAAGACCCGACCTGGCCAGCCCGGCTTGACAATACTGAATACTGATTCTAAATTCAGTCCGAACTCCAGCCCGGATACCGCCCATGGCCCGATCCGCCGCCTCCCGCGCCGAGACCGTCCCCGGCCAGCGTGGGCCCTATGCCAAGTCGAGTCAGACGCGTGAGCGCATCCTTTCCGCGGCACTCGCCGTGGCGGGGGAAGTCGGACTGCATCGCGCCTCGATGACGGCCATTGCCCGACGGGCCAACGTCGCCGTCGGCAACATCCACTACCACTTCGGCTCACGCGACGCGTTGCTCCACGAGCTGATGATCTGGGTCCAGCAGGAGCTGCTCTCCGTCGTGGAGAACGCGGTCGCCGACGTGCCCGGCTACCTCGCGGCCGAAGAGGCCTCGATCCGCGCCTACCTCGCCTTCGTTCATCGCAACCCGGCCTACGTCCGACTCTCGGAAGAGGCCCGGCTGCATCGGCCCGAACTCTATCGGGAGGGCATCGAGACCTGGCTGCGATGGCTGCGCGAAGGCCTCGAGGAAGCCAGCCGCACCGGCGAGATCCGCTCCCTCGACGCAGACGAGACCGCGAGCCTGGCGCATTTCCTTCTGGGTGCCCGCTATTTCCTCGACCAGATGATCGACGGCGTCGACGGCCGTCCCTACCCCGGCGACGACGCTGTCGTCGCGACCTACATGGCGTTCGTTCGAAACGGACTCATGCCGCAGAAGGAGAACCCGTGAACGCCCCCCCCGAAAACGACTTCCCGATCGCCATCATCGGCGCCGGCTTCGCCGGAATCGGCACGGCGATCCAGCTGAAGAAGGCCGGAATCCATTCCTTCACGATCTTCGAGCGCGCGGCCGAGGTCGGCGGAACGTGGCGCGACAACACCTATCCCGGCGCGGCCTGTGACGTGCCCTCGCATGCCTACTCCCTTTCCTTCGAGCAATCGCCGAACTGGAGTCGCCGTTTCGCCGAGTCGGGCGAAATCCAGGACTACCTCCTCTCGATCACGGACAAATGGAAGCTGCGAGAGCACATCCGCTTCGAAGAGGAGATCGTCGAGGCGCGATTCGACGAGGACTCGGGCAGCTGGACCCTCACGACGGGGAAAGGCGGGTCCTTCACCGCCCGGGTCGTCGTTGCCTGCGCCGGCGGTCTCGTGAATCCCGCATGGCCCGACATCAAGGGCCTCCAGAGCTTCACGGGTGAACTCTTCCACACCGCCCGCTGGAACCATGACTACGACCTCGCCGGCCGCCGCGTCGCCGTGATCGGAACAGGGGCCAGTGCCGTCCAGGTCGTCCCGAACATCGCGCGGGAAGTCGAACATCTCGACGTCTACCAGCGGACGCCCGCCTGGGTCGTTCCCAAACGCGACAAGGTCTACTCGGAGCGCTTCAAGCGACTCCTCACCCGATTCCCGATCCTGCTGCACGCCAGTCGGTACCTGAAGTACTGGCTGAGCGAACTCATGGGGCCGGTCGTCTTTCTCGACAACGAACGCCTCTCGAAGCTCGGAGAGAAGGGCTCGCTGGCCCACCTCGAGGCCCAGGTCCAGGACCCCGAACTGCGGAAAAAGCTCAAGCCGGATTTCCAGTTCGGCTGCAAACGCATCCTGATCTCCGACGACTACTGGGCTTCCTTCGAGCGACCGAACGTGGAGCTGGTGACCGATCCGATCGAGGAGATCAAGAGCACGGGGATCCAATCGAAAGACGGCACGTTCCGACCCGTCGATGCCATCATCGTCGCAACGGGATTCGATCTCGGCCTGGCGAGCGCGCCCTTCCCGATCACGGGACTCGGTGGGCGCACGATCGATGACGCCTGGAAGGAGGGCGCGGTCGCCTACAAGGGGATGAGCGTGTCGGGCTTTCCGAACTGGTTCATCCTGATGGGGCCGAATACCGGCCCTGGCCACACCTCGGTTCTCGTCTTCACCGAAGCGCAGATCGCCCACGTCCTGGGCGCGATCAAGAAGATCCGGGGAAAGGGCCTCCGCTACGTGAACGTCCGCCAGGCCGTTCAGGACCGCTACAACGAGAAGCTGCAGGACCGGATGAAACACATGGTCTGGCATACGGGCTGCAACAGCTGGTACCTCTCGCCGGATGGAAGCAACCATTCCCTCTATCCGGGCTTCGCAGCGGAATACGTCTTGAGGGCCCGGCGTTTCCGGACCCGCGACTACGAGATCGTCCGATGACCCGCGGAGGGGCAGGACGCAGAAGGCGCCCCCTGGACCCGAAGATCCGGAGGGCGCCCCCGATTCGAAGGTCTCCAGACGTCAGCCCCCTCGAAGATGCTTCGAAGAGGCTGTCTTCCTCAGCCGATCGGCGCGAGTCGCTCCGCCAGCGTACGCACGATCTGGTCCGCTTCGAGAACGGGCTTCCCGTCGAGGACGAGACAGGGTGCCGTCTCGCTTCCCGTCGCGGCCTTCAATGCGGCGAGCGCCGATGCGTCCTCGCTCACGTTCCGGATCTCGAGGCCGGTCTCGTGGAGATTGTCGACGGCGACCCGGACCCGCCGGGAGAAGCCGCAGGGCTTCTTCACGTAGAGAACGGCATCCTTGCCCAGCCCCTTCGGCGTCGGCGCGTCCTGCGTCGGTGTTCCGGCCGTGGAATCCACGCTTTCGCAGAGCGCGGCGAGCTCCGCGATGTCGCGCTCTCCCGCCGGTCCGACCGACGAGGCGTGGCGAACCGTGCCGCCGCTGTCGATCAGGACCGTCGCACGGTCCGTGATCCCCGCGCCCGACAGGTACGCGCCCATGGAATCGGCCATCGCGCCCTTCGGCTCGAAATCCGACAGGAGGGGAAAGGAGATGCCCCCCAGATCGCGGGCCCAGTTGGCATGACAATGGATGCTATCGATGCTGACACCCAGAACCTGGGTGTGTGCGGCCCGGAAACGAGGCAGGAGCGCCTCCACTCCGGGCACTTCCTGACTTCAGGTGGGTGTCCAGTCGAGAGGATAGAAGACCAGCAGGACGTGCTGGCGATCCCGAAAATCCTCGAGAGAAACCTTCCGGCTGAACTGATCGTTCAGCGCGAAGGTTGGCGCGGTCCTTCCTTCGTCGATCATCGAAGCGGGTCCTTTCTGTTCTTTCCGTTTCTCTTCGTTCCATCCATCGGTCGGGTCGACGGCCGGAATCCATCCGTCCGGCGACCCTCGGACCGCCCCCCATGCGATCGCGGGCCGGCCCGGGTCCGGTTGCGGGCGCAAAGCAGCGCCCATCCACCGCTTGATACACCAGTTCCGTCCCACTTGCAGCACTGCCTGCCCCACACCGGGGCCTGCGGGCCCCGACCCGCAGGCCCCATCGGAGTCCCGCCCCATGGAACGTGATTTCGTCGCCCTGGCCGGGCCGATCTTCTTCGTCCTGATCGCCCTCGAGTTGTGGGTCGCCCACCGTCGCGGCCAGCGACTCTACCGGCTGAACGATGCCATCAACGACATCAGCACGGGAATCCTGATGCAGCTGACGGTCCTGGTCGCAAAGGGCGTCATCGTCGCCGGCTACTTCTGGATCCATGCGAATTTCCGCCTTGCGGATTTCCCCTCCGACTCCGCATGGACCTGGATCGGCTGTTTCCTCGGCGTCGACCTGGCCTACTACTGGTTCCATCGTTTGAGCCACGAGATCAATTTTCTCTGGGCAGCGCATGTCGTTCACCATCAGAGCGAGGACTACAACCTCGCCGTCGCGCTTCGCCAGAGTTCACTCCAGCCCTTCTTCAGCTCGTTCTTCTATTGGCCCCTCGCGCTCGTCGGCTTCCCGCCGGTCGTCTTCCTCGCTTGCGGAGCCTTCAACACCCTCTACCAGTTCTGGCTGCATACCCGGACGATCGACCGGCTCGGCCCCCTCGAAGCGATCCTCGTCACGCCCTCCCACCATCGGGTCCATCACGGCCGCAACCCCGTCTACATCGACAAGAACCATGGCGGCACCTTCATCCTCTGGGATCGCCTCTTCGGGACCTTCGAGAGGGAGCGTGAGGAGGTCTTCTACGGAATCACGAAGCCGCTGGCGAGCTGGAATCCCGTCTGGGCCAACCTCCACTACTGGGTCGAACTCTTCGAGATCGCCCGGAAGGCGCACCGACCGATCGACAAGCTGCTCACCTTCCTGAAACCCCCGGGCTGGTTTCCCGAGGACCAGGGCGGCTTCCAGCCGCCGCCGCCCGTCGGCCGGGATCCGATCCAATTCGATCCCCCGTACCCACGGGCGTTGCGCGGATACGCGATCCTCCAGTTCGCGATCCTCGTCGGCCTCACGATTCCGATGGGCATGCTGAAGGAAAGCCTGTCCCTCGACATCAAGTGGGCGGGCATCGCGCTCGTCGGGTGGGGGCTCGTCAACCTGGGGGGCCTCTTCGAAGGCCGCGCCTGGTCCCTCCCGTCGGAAGCGATCCGTGTCTTCGTCTCGCCCCTCGTTCCCCTCTTCGTGCTGTCAGGCCCGCCTGCCTGGATCACGGCCGGCTTCCTCGCCCTCGGACTCCCCGCCTTCCTGCTGAAGCAGGCAAGTCTCGTCCCCGCTTCCCCACGCCGAGGTGGCGAACCGTCCGGGGGTCCCGCCGAGGCGGGAGGAGACGCCGCGCTCACACGCCCCTGACCGGGAAGCCCATCGGGCACCGAAGCGCTACGTCGAGGTTTCGACCTCGACATCACGGTCGAAATCCGCCCCTTCGAGTCCGAACCCCATGCCGGGATAGGCCTCACGAAGCTTCTTCCGGATCTCTTCGAGCGGGACGTCCGGATACTCTCCATGGTCCCGGAGATATTCCATGTGCTGGTTGCCCTCCGCGTCGAAGGGGTGGTAGAGCGAATCCTCGACACCGTCGAACTCGAGGGGCAGGAGCCGGAACTTCTCGCAGAGTTCGATATTGAAGGCCGGCGTCGCCTTGACCCAGCGGCCCCCCAGATGAATCGAACTGTACCCGTGATAGTAGAAGACGTCGGTCTTCATCATCGCCCGTAGGCGTTCGGTCGAGAGATGATTGCGAACGTCCGCGAAGCCCAGTCGCGCCGGGATCCCCACCGCCCGGCAGCTGGCCGTCAGGACGACCGCCTTGGCGACACACCAGCCCCGACCCGATGCGAGCACGTTCGAAGCACGGAGCGAGGGAACGTCGAGGCCCGCGTTGTAGGGGTCGTAGCGCAGGCCGTCGCGAACGGCATGGTAGAGGGCGACCGCGGCCGCGCGCGGATCGGCGGGCGTCTTCCCGGAATCCCTGTCGCCGTCCTTCCACTCTTCCACCCGCGCACGGGCAAAAGCCACGATGTCGGGATGCTCGCTGTCGATGATCTCCGTCGGCTCGAGGTACTCACGCATGTCGATCAGCGTAGTCGATCGGGCGACCGCCGCATGCCAGCCGGGGATGCGCCCGGCCATGGCCGGAAGCGCATGACCGCACCCCGTCTCCCGACCCGGATCATCATGTCAGATCGCGGGCCTCGCCCGCTCGATGATCGCTTCACAATCGACACCCGAGGGAAGATCCCCGTAGAGCCAGCCCCCGGACGCCCCCTCGAGGCGCGAGGCACAGAATGCATCGGCCACTGCCGCGCTTCCGAAACGCACGAGCATCGATCCCTCGAAACCGAGCGCCATCAGGCCGACGACATGTCTCGCGCGATATTCGATGCCCTCCTGGTCGCGAAGCGTGTCGCGCAGACGATCGAGGAAACGGTCAAGGCGCGGATCGCCGCCTCGCGCCTCGTCGAGTTCCGCGAGGAAGACCTCGAGCGAACCCTTGTTGCGCCGCATCGCACGCAACATGTCGAGACACTGGACGTTCCCGCTGCCTTCCCAGATCGCGTTGATCGGGGACTCCCGGAAGAGGCGCGGCATGATGCAATCCTCCATCACGCCATTGCCCCCGATGCATTCCATCGCCTCGTAGGCGTGGCCCGGAGTCCGCTTGCAGATCCAGTATTTCCCGACCGCCGTTCCGATCCGCACGAGCAGGCGCTCGGACTCGATCTCGGGGTGATCGAGGGCCCGCGCGATGCGCATCGCGATCGCGAGCGCCGCCTCGTATTCGATCGCGAGATCCGCGAGCACGTTCTGCATCAGGGGTTGATCAACGAGGCGCTTTCCGAAGGCAGCGCGATGGGCGCAATGATGGGTCGCCTGGGCGACGGCCTGACGCATGCCGGCCGCCGATCCGAGCATGCAGTCGAAACGCGTCATCGCGACCATCTCGATGATCGTCGGCACGCCCCGCCCCTCTTCGCCGACCATCCAGGCCAGCGCGCCACGGAGCTCGGTTTCGCTCGAGGCGTTCGAGACGTTTCCCATCTTGTCCTTCAGCCGCTGGATCTGCATCGCGTTCTTCCGGCCGTCGGGACGCCAGCGCGGCAGCAGGAAACACGAAAGCCCGCCGGGCGCCTGGGCCAGCACCAGGAACGCGTCACACATGGGCGCCGAAACGAAGAATTTGTGCCCGACCAGTTCAAAGGCCTCACCCGGTCCGCCAGGCCCGATCGGATGGGCCTGTGTGCTGTTGCTGCGCACGTCGGAACCACCCTGCTTCTCCGTCATCGCCATCCCGATCGTGAGGCCGGCCTTCGCGTCGGCGCCCACGTTCCGCGGGTCATAGGTTCGCGCCATGATCCGCGGCGCCCATTTCTCGAAGAGTTCCGGCTGGTGGCGAAGCGCGGGAATCGCCGCCGAGGTCATCGTGACCGGGCAGGCATGCCCCGCCTCGACCTGATACTGCATGTAGTATTTCGCCGCCCGGATGACGTGCGCGCCAGGCCCGGGATCCGTCCAGTGCGAGGAATGAAGACCATTCTCGATCGCGACCTGCATCAGGCGATGATAGGCGGGATGGAAGCGGACTTCGTCGATCCGTCTGCCCTGGCGGTCATGGGTGAAGAGGCGTGGCTTGTTCTCGTTCGCCTGGAAGCCGAGCTCGACCATCTCGGGTGAACCCGTGAGTGCCCCGAATTCGAGCAGTGCCCGTTCGGCAGGGCCTCCGCCCTCGCGCTGGACCGCTTCGCAGAGCGCGCGGTCGGTCGCGTAGAGATTCGTTTCCTCGAGCGGGGGCGGCATATTCTCGACCACATGGGTCTCCGCCCACCACGAAGAAGCCGGTCGCTGCCCGGATTCCTGTTCCGCCACTTTGCCCCTGCCTCCTTCAATCATCCCGACAGCCCGACCGCGCCCTTCGCGCCAGCCCGCTGCGGCCGTCCCCCGACCCGCCCCCATCGGCCGCTCGGCGGCCTCGGGGTCCCAGGGTAGCCCGAACCGGACCGGACTCTCCGGGGTCTCGACCAGAGGACCGCCCGCGGGGCACAGGCTTCCGCGGGTGAACCGGAGTCTCGACCGGCGGACCTGAAACCCCCATGGGAATCAGCTACTTGGACAAAATCCAGGGCGCCGGACGCGGCGACCGGCGCTATCTTCAGACCGTTCGACAAGTCATTTCCGCATCCCGAGACAACCGACCGATGAACCGTATTCGCGCAGCCCGACAAGCCCTCGGATGGACCCAGAACGAACTGGCCCGGCGGGCCCACGTCTCGCCCCGGACGATCCACGCCGTCGAGAAGGGGCGCGCCTGCCGCCAGGCCACGAAGCGACGGATTCTCAATGCCCTCGGCGTACCGTGGGAACTTCGCGACGAGTATTTCGTTCGCGCCCGGAGCGTGCGGCCGGCGCCGGCCCGGGTCCGCGAAGCCCGCAGCGCCTGAACGCCCGTTGCGCCGATCGCGCATCGGGATCGATCGGGCACCCCCCGCGCCATTCGGCCCCAGCCCGCTAGAGCGCCACGACGAGTTCCGCCGCGGTTTCGAGTAGACGTTCCGCCGTCCTTTCCATGAATCGCGAAAGGATCTTCGCCCCCGCCTCCCGTTCGTCGAGCGCGAAGAGACGGGCCACCTCCTGCTCGACCTCGAGATGTTCGATCCCGATCGCCCGATCGACCTCGCTCCACTTCGCACGAAGCACGGGCAACGTCCGACCGGGATCCGCCGCGGCCTTCTCCTGCAATCGCCGCATCGCTTGCCAGACCGACCCCGACGCTCCCGTGGCATTCCCTTCCACCCGACCCGCCGACGCGAAGACCGCGGGGAGCGTCCCTTCCAGATAGACGGGAACAAAGGTTCCCGTACAGGGCGTGGCGAAGGAGATCCAGACGGGCCAGGGGCGCCGGCCAGTCTGTTCGGGCAGGCGGGCGGCGAGACTCGCGGTCGTCATCGACGTCGGTCCAGCATGCATGCAGATGCCGTCGCGATCCGGGTCCTCGGCGTCACGATCCGCATTCGGCGGATCCGGGTCCGGTCCGTGGTCGCAGAGCCATTCCTTCATCGTCGCCAAGGACAGGGGAGGCCCGTCGAGTCGGCGGATTACGGCCGCCTGGCGTCTTCCGACCGGGAAAGAGGACCGATCGGGAAGGCCATAGGCCGCGCTGAAGTCGAGTCGCCTGTCCGGATTCCAGAATCCCTGCGCATGGGCCGCACTCTCGAGATCGCGCGAACCGATCTGCCAATCCGAACCCAGACTCAGGACGTTGCCCAGGTGGCCACTCTCGACCGATCGCGCGGCCCACGCGCGAGCCGTCGTCTCGAGGATCCAGATGGATTGCCCGTCGGCGATGACGAAACCGTTCTGATGCCCCTCGTCTCCGGTCGGAGCGCGCGACGGACCGCCCTGGCCGTGGGTTTCGACGAGCGATGCGATGACTTCGAGCGCTTCTCGCGCGTCGCGCCCGCGCTCGAGTCCCAGGCGGACGAGATCCATGCCGATCAGTCCCCGAGCGACCTCGGGCGGCTCCCGCGAGCACGTTGCATGACAGCCGATCGCGACGCCGTACTCGTTCACCCCATGCACGAAGCCCCAACACCAGACCGGCGAATGGCCCATCACCCGATAGGTCTCGGCGACCTGATCGATCCCGATATGCGTACACGAGAGCGTCGATCCGCGCGGATGGAAGGCCGCGGGAAACTGGATCAGGGGCGGCGCCTCCCGGTCGCGACGATCGCTGTTCCGGGCGAAAAGTGTCGCACCGTCAGTTGTCCGGGAACCGCGTGCCACGAAGGAGTCGCACATGGACGGAAAGGATAACGTGCCCCCGGTGACAACGAGCGGGAAATCCGGCCGCGACAGCGCGCTTCCTCCTGATCCGGCGGTTTGATTTCCGGAGCCCCGGGGCTACCTTTTTTCCGTTCGGTACGGCTCGGTACGGAAAGTTCGCGATGGATGCCCCCGCTTCCAGTGGGCCAGTGGACGGCTTCCTTGCCGTGACGCCCATGATCGACCGATCCGATGACGTCGTCCACCGAGATGGCATCCACCGGAAGGAGCCCCGTGTGATTGCAGCCAGGCCCGGAATTGCAGAAACGACCGAAGGGACCGATCGAAAAGCGGGAACGATGGCAGGGAGGGGGGCGATGGATTCCTTCGAGACACGAGACGCGGCGACCCGGATCTCCGCAACGCTTCTCGTGGTCCTCCTTCTCGTCGTCTCCGTCGCCATGCCAGCCGTGGCGGCGGAGGACGGAAACGAGGGTCCGACCCTCTACGTCGAGTACGACGCCGGGTACTCGTGGATTCCGAACCAGCGACTCACGGGTGCCGACCGATCCGGTGCGAACCTCGATGGCCAGGTCGACTCGGGTTCGGGCTTCAACGTGGGCGGGGCCATCGGCGCGAAATTCATGAAACTCTTCCGCGCCGAACTCGCCATCAACTATCGCCTCGGCAAGGCCCGGCGGGCCCATGTCCAGAGGGAAAGGAAGATCGCTTCCGGTGACATCTCGCTTCTCGCCATCCTCGTGAATGGCTATGCCGAGTATGATTTCGACATCGGCGTGATCCCCTACCTCGGCGTCGGCATCGGCTATGGATCGGTCGAGATCGAAGCCAAGAACGATGCCGGCTCCCTCCAGCTCAAGGTCGACGGGCGCGATTCCGTCTTCGCCTGGAACGTGATGGCCGGCGTTTCCGTTCCCGTGAACGAGGTGCTCGACCTTTCCCTCGGCTATCGATACATCGCGACGGAGGATGCCCGCATCAATTCCAACGTGCGGAACCTCGGGGACCGACGTCTCGATGCGGAGTTCGATGCCCATGAGGCCGTGATGGGGCTGCGCTTCAACTTCTGAGTCCGCCCCGGACGGGGATCCTCGAACCCGTCCGCATCATTCGCCGACGAGCACCTTCCGGGCATGCTCCGTATCCATGTACTCCTTCCATTCGATGATCCGGCCGTCGCGAACCCGCATCAGGAAATGGTATTCCTGCCGATAGAGGTCGCCCCTGGCCGTCCTCCCCTCGCTTCTCGCCTCGATCGCGACCCGATCGCCCTCGGCCGTCATCCCCACGATCTCGAATCGAAGTCCCTCCGGAAAGAGTCCCAGAACGGCGGGCATCCCCGCCACGGCACTCGCCTTGTCCGCCGCTCCGCTGAAGGGCAGCGAACCCGAGACCCAGATCCTGAAATCCTCGGCATAGTTCTCCTTCACGAACTCCACATCCGCGTTCGAAAGCGCGTCGATCATGCGCCTCGCCAGCGCCTTGTTCTGCTCTTCCTGCTGACCCATCGGCTCCGGCTCCCCTTTCTCCTTCACACGCGTTCGACCCGTCGTGTTCCCCGCCGCCTGGTCGGCGCCTCGGTCCTGCCGTCGATCCATGTTCCCGCGACCTGCGGCCCCTGTCGAGGGAGTCTGCTAGCCTTCGCCGGCCCTCGGGTTGCCGTGTCCGTCTCCGACGAGAGATCCGACCAGGTCGCCTCGAACCGCATCGTGCGCCGGTAGCTCAGCTGGATAGAGCATCAGGCTTCGAACCTGAGGGTCGGGGGTTCGAATCCCTCCCGGCGTACCACCCTCTCCGCGCTGTCTCCGCGCTGTCTTCATTGGCGCCACCGAAGGGGCTACCTGGAAAAGAGCGCTTCGCAGCCCGTTCCCTCCAGGATCGTGTCGACCCTGCGACGGTCCGCGGGGTCGAGCGCCGCGTGGCTTTCGCGCAGCCAGCGGAGACACTTCGCCTGATAGGGAAACGGCTTCTGGATCCAGGGGTGCCCGTCGACCTCCGTCTCCAGGCGTTCGGCCCCCCTTTCGATCGCAGATGCGTTGGCGAGCAGGAGGGGCACGTGAAAACGGCCGACTTCGCCGAGAAGCGCCCGGAAGGTCTCCGGCAGGTTGTCTGCAGGCATCCAATCGGCCTCGTCGGGCTCCAATCCCGACAGATCTTCCATGACCTCCGTCCAGGCATGGACGCGGGGAGCGGTGTCGACCGTGAGCGCGCTCGGCGTCGGGTCGAAGAGCGCGAGGCAGGTCAGCTGGCCCATGATCGCGAAATCGCTCGAGGCCGGTCGGTCTCCGAAGAGAAAGCGGCTCCTCTGGAGCTGGGCGTCGAAGACAGCCAGGAAGCGCCGATAGCTGCCTTCGATGACCTCCGCCGTCATGTCATTCGACCCGACGACACCAAGCCGGCCGATCTGTCGATCCCCGATCGCCTTCTGGACCGGCGCGATCGACTCGTCGGAAACATCGGTCCTGCTCCAAAGCGGCAGGATCCTCCGCGCTTTCGTCGCATCGGTTTCGTGGTACCAGCGATAGTGGAACATCGGCCTCGTCAACCATTCATCGGCATGGTCTTCGAGCAATTCATCGAGGAAGGCGAGTGCCGGATCCGATGGAATGATCGACCGACCCTTGAATTCCCGCTCGAAACGTCGGATGAGAGGCGTCGAATCGGTCGTCGCCACGACCTGTCCGTTCTCGTCAGGAAGGTAGAATGTCGG
>DRKE01000177.1 GCA_011051925.1 Deltaproteobacteria bacterium | reverse complement strand
GTTGTGGACCTCGATCGTGCCGGCGGCCTCCTCGACGATGCGTTTGCAGATCGCGAGGCCGAGGCCGCCCGCCTCTTCGTTTCGCGTCGTCCAGAAGGGCTCGAAGATCTTCGATCGCAGGGACTCATCGAGTCCGGGGCCGTCGTCTTCCACCTTGAGTTCCAGATGATTGGCGAGCGCAGGACTCCAGCCCGCGCTCAAGACGATCTGCCCGCCTTCGGGTGTCACGGCGGTGGCATTCAGGAGCAGGTTCAGCAGCAGCTGGCGCAGCGCGTCCTCGGCCAGGGCCAGGGCGGGCAGGTCCGGTTCGATCCGGACGTCGAGTCCGACACCGCGCTCCCGGCAGCGATAGGCCAGCAGTTGGAGGGTCGTCCGGGCGACTTCCGAGACGCGTGCACCCTGGTCGAAGCCGGCTGTGCTGCGTGGCCGGGCGTGATGCAGGAGGTCGTCCAGCATGCGTTCGAGGCGCTGGACCTCGTCCGAGACGACTTCTCGAAAGTCACGATGGAACTCGGGATCGTCCAGGCGCTCCGGGAGCAGTTGCAGGAAGGTCTTGACCGACACGAGGGGATTGCGGACCTCGTGAACGATCTCCGAGACGAGGCGTCCCAGGGCGGCCAGTCGATCGAGCTGCTGCACGGCTTCGTCGAGTCGTCCGAGGCGATCGAGGGCCAGACGCGTCGACAGGGTCCGGGCGAGTTTCCGGGCGACGTCCTCGAGCACGGCGATCGTGCGCGGCCGAAGGCTTCGGCCCGGTCGCCTGGCGAACACGAGGAGTGCCGCGGCGGGTGTCGTGCCGTGGCTCATGATCGGTGCGACCGCTGCGACGCCGCGTGCGGCGAGCGCCGAAAGCTCGATGCCCAGGCCGGGGTCGGTCAGGCGCTGGACGCGTTCCCGTTCGACGATCGCATCATAGAGTTCGCGCGTTGGCGGGATCCTGCGGGCGGCATGGGAGGGATGGGCGGCGAGCACCTTCGGTCCCGCTTCGGGCGGGCTTCCCGGTTCGACTGCCCAGGCGACGGCAGACGCGACGCCCTCCTGTCGTTCGAGTCGCGCGAGCGCACGGGCGAGGAGGGTCTGGCCCTGGGAACTGATCCCGCCGGCCGAAGTGTCGTGGGGCAGGAGCAGGGCATCGAGCAATGCGTCTTCCGCGGCCCGGCGGCGGTCGGTTGCCCGCCGGGAGGCATGACGGCGATCTCCGAACGATCGGACACCGTCGGTGGCCCGGAACCGGTACTCCACGTGCTCCCCCATGGGAAGGGAGTTACCGAGCCCGCTTCGCGCTGTCAACGTTTCCCGCGTTCCGGGCGGGTTCAGAAGATGTCGTCGCGGGCCGCCTGGCGGGTGCGCTTGGAGGTCGATTCTTCCTTCACGCTGTGCTCGGGGGCCGTGCCTTCCAGGAAGGGTTGGAAGTAGGCGTTCTGGGTATTCGCCTCGGCGAGCAGGCCCGAGGCGCGGTCGATCCGCTGGAATTCGATGTGGTCGGGCACCTCGAAATCCCGCCGTGGATAGGGTGCGAGGGCGACCTTCATGAAATCCCCCCAGATCGGAAGGGCGGCGCGTGCTCCGGTCTCTCCCCAGCCGAGGGTCTTGTTGTCGTCATTGCCGACCCAGACGCCGGTCGTGAGCTCGGGCGAAAAGCCCATGAACCAGGCGTCGGAGAAATCGTTGGTCGTGCCGGTCTTGCCGGCGAGGGTCCGGCCGAGCTTCTTGAGCCGGCGGCCCGTGCCTTCCTGGACCACCGCCCGCAGCAGATCGGACATGAGATAGGCGTCGGCGGGGGAGATGATCTGCGCGGTCGGCATGATCTCGGCGTCCGGGTAGCTTTCGTCGCGGGTTTCGCCCTCGGCGAGAAGCGGTTTCAGCACCGGCGGAGGGACCTTTCCGAGGGGCATCTCGCCGAGGATCTCGTTTCCGTCGCGATCCACCACGCTCGTGATGAAGCGCGGGATGACTCGCGTTCCGCCGCGAGGGTAGACGGCGTAGGCGCGGGTCAGCTCGAGCAGGGTGAGTGCGCTCGATCCGAGGGCGAGGGAAAGGTCCGACGAGAGAGGCGATTGGATCCCGAAACGCCGCGCGTAGTCGATCACATAACGAACGCCGAGGTCCCGGAAGAGATGGACCGTCGCATTGTTGACCGACTTCTTGAGGGCGTCCCGCATCGTCATCGGGCCGTAGAACTTCTGACCGTAGTTGCGCGGCGCCCAGACGAAGCCACTGGCGGGATCGGTGTAGACGACCGGCCGGTCGATCACCTTCGTGACCGGTGTATAGCCCCGGGTGAGCGCTGCACCATAGATGAAGGGTTTGAAGGCGGATCCGGGCTGTCGCAAGGCCTGCACGGCGCGATTGAACTCGCTCCGGGCGAAGTCGTAGCCCCCGATCATCGCGATGACATCGCCCGTGTCGTTCTCGATCGACAGCAGCGCGCCCTCGGCAAGCGGCTCCTGCCAGATGTCGAGCCGTGCGAGAGGGGCCGCCTGTTCTCCGACATCCGGTCCGGCTGCGGCCTCCGGATCGTCGGGAAGGCGGATGAACCGGGCAACGTCGCCCGTCTTGAAGATCGACGTGATCTTCTTGACGGGGCGCGGCCGGATCTTCGGGTCGGGCTTGCGAGCCCAGTCGACGTCTTCGAGCCGGGCCACGCCGAAGAGATCCTTTCCGAAGCCGACCCGGGCGGTCTGGGTCCGGCGATCGACTTCGACGACGACGCCCGTCACGGGTTCGCCCAGGGGCAGCTCGCGCGAGACGATGATCGGTTCCGCCGAGGCGTCGTCTCCCGGCTCGGCCGGACCCGCAGAGCCGTCGATCGGCGCGGTCCCGGCGCGGGATCCGCCCTCGGCGGCCATCACGGATGCCGCCTCGGTCTCGGGCATCCCGTCGAGACGCCTCGCGGCGCTTCCCGCCCCGGCCTTTCCGTCTTCTCCTGCCTTTCCTTCCAGGGCGAGCGCGCCCTCGGGCGGAAGGACCGTCGTCACGATCTTCCCGGCATTGACTTCCTCGAGCTTCTCGAGTTCGGCGGGAATCTCCTCCGGGGACACGTGGCGCAGGGGGCCGCGATAGCCCCGGCGGTGATCGTGGGCGATGAGCCCCCGCTGGATCGCATCGCGCGCGGTTCGCTGGAGATCGATGTCGAGGGTCGTGTGGATCTGGAGGCCTTCGTTCAGGACGACCTCACTGTCGAGTCGCTCGAAGAGGAGCCGGCGGACTTCTTCCGTGAAATAGCCGGCGGCCTCGAAATTCTCGCGATCGGCGTGGGTCTTGATCTCGGGCGGACTCGCGAGTTCGGCCTCGTAGGTCGCCTGGTCGATGTAATGGTCGGCCAGCATCCGACCGAGCACATAACGTCGCCGCGCCTCCGCGGCCTTGGGGTTGCGCGTCGGATCGTAGGCGCTCGGTCGTTGGGGCAGGCCCGCGAGCAGCGCGGCTTCGGAGATCGTGAGATCCGGGGCTTCCTTCCCGAAATAGCTTCGTGCGGCCTGGCCGATTCCCCAGGCGGCGTTTCCGAAATAGATCTGGTTCAGGTAGAGGTAGAGGATCTCCTCCTTGCTGAATTTCTGCTCGATCCGCCGGGCGAGAATGATCTCGCGCATCTTGCGTTTGTAGGTCCGTTCGGGGGAGAGCAGAAGGCTCTTCACCATCTGTTGCGTGATCGTGCTGGCGCCCTGGGAGATGCCTCCTTCACGCAGGTTCGCGATCGCGGCCCGGACGATCGAGACGTAGTCGACGCCGCCATGCTCGAAGAAGGAACCGTCTTCGGCGGCGACGAAGGCGTACTGGACATGTCTCGGGATCTCGTCCATCCTGACGAGGCGACGCTTTTGTGTGTAGAACTCGCCGATCAGTCTTCCGTTGCGGTCGAAGACTTCGCTCACGACCGGAGGACGGTAGTCGTCGAGACTCCGAAAATCGGGTAGATCGCGGATCAGGAGGACGTAGATCGCCATGGCCCCGACGGCCGCAGCAGCGGCCATCACGGCAAGTATCACGAGGGCGATCCGGATCCCCCCAGACCGGAAAAAAGCCATTTGTTCTCCAGAGGTTGCAGAAACTAGCCGACGCGGTCGCCCGTGCGCTACCGATACACGGGACGAGGCGCGATTTGCGCCGCGAGCCGCCCCCTCCGTCGGGGATGCGGACACCCCCGGCGCCCCTGGAGTTCTCGATGCCCCCCGAATCCGAGCCCCGAAGATCCCTCACCCTCGCCTTCGTGATGGATCCCGTCGAGGCGGAGCCCATGGAGGCCTCGACCACGATCGTCCTGATGCGTGAGGCCCAGGCCCGGGGTCATCGGGTCCTCTACGTCGATCCGGCCGATCTCGGGGTCGAGGAGGGCCGGGTCGTCTCCCTGGCCGTGCCCATCGAGCTGACGGACCGGTCCGAGGCGCCCGTCCGGCGCGGCAAGCCGCGAATCTTCGATTTCGATCGGGAAATCGACGTTGCCTTCCAGCGCAAGGACCCCCCCGTCGATCGCGACTACATCGTGGCGACCCAGATTCTCGATATCTGCCGCCGGACGATCATCCTGAACCGGCCGACCAGCGTGATCGCCTTCAACGAGAAGCTGCTGGCGATCCGGTTCGCCGATCTCATGCCGGCGACGAGGGTGACGCGTCGGATTCCCGAGCTGCGGGCCTTCATGGCGGCGCTGGGCGGTGAGATGATCGTGAAACCGCTGGACGGCAAGGGCGGCGAGGGCATCTTCCATCTGGTCGAAGACGACCGGAACCTGACCTCGATCCTCGAGCAGGCCACCGCATTCGGAACCCGCGCGATCATGGCCCAGGAATACCTGCCGGCGATCCGCGAGGGGGACAAGCGGATCCTGCTGCTCGAGGGCGAGCCGATCGGCGCCGTTCTCCGGGTGCCCGCGGAGGCCGAGGCGCGTGCGAATCTGCACGTCGGTGGGCGGGCTGCAAGAGCGCCCGTCACGGAGGACGACCGGCGCATCATCAGCCGGATCAGTCCCTTCCTGAAGGATCACGGCCTCTTCTTCGTCGGGATCGACGTGATCGGGGACAAGCTGACCGAGATCAACGTGACCAGTCCGACGGGTGTCCAGGAGATCAACGCCCTCGACGGGACGAAACTCGAGGCCCTCGTCCTCGATCGCGTCGAGGCGCTCGCCGCGTCGCGCTGAGGCGATTCGAAGCGGGTCCCGACGACCGTCCTCGCCCGTTCCCGTGGCCCGTTTCGCGTCCGCTGACGCAAGGACACGCGAGGATACGCAAGAGTGCGTCAGGCGGACGATCCGCCCCGCCATTCGAGATAGTCGTCGACGATCTCGACGAGGCGTTCGCGTCCGAAGCTGTCGTCGTGGCCGCCATGGACGACCTCGACGGGCAGCTCGCGCAATCGTTTCATCGTTTCGAGGTAGGTCGGGATGTCGCTCTCGGGCAGCTCGTCGAGGAGCGGGCCGTCGTAGATCGCGTCGCCCGAGAAGAGCATGCCCGTTCGGGCTTCCCAGAGGCCGATGCTGCCTCCGGAATGTCCCGGCAGATGCAGGACCTCGAAATGCCGATCGCCGAGATCGATCGCGTCTCCCTCGTCGACGGTCCGGGTCGGCGTGGCGGATCGCGTCCGGAAGGATGCGGGGTCGAAATCCGCGTGGGGCAGCGCATCGAGAAGCGAGTCGCCCTCGGCGGGCATGCCCGCCGCTGCGAGAAAGGCGTGGAAGTCGGCCCCCAGCTGATCCGTCGCGAGCGCACAGAACTCGTGGTAGTCGGCCATCCCGGGCGCTTCGGCGGGATGCATCCATCGCGTCTCGAACTCGTGGAAGCTGCCGACGTGGTCGTAGTGGAAATGGGTGGCGAGCGCGACGAGGGGCTTGTCGATCAGGTCGGTGATCTCCTCGCGGAGGGATGCGACACCAAGGCCCGTATCGACGAGCAGATCGCGGTCACGCCCGCGAAGATGCCAGATGTTGCAACGCAGGAGCGGATGGGCGTGGGGCTCGCGCAGGAGGGTCAGTCCGTCGCCCATGGAAGTCCGCTCGAACCAGCGGTTCGCGATCCTCATCTTCATGGCGGGCATCTCCCCGGGTGGATGGCTCTTCGGGGATCCGATCGGACCGGCCCCCATGTCTGGCTGAATCCTATCAAGCGTGCGCATCGATGCTCGAAGCCCCCCCGGTCGCGCTGCGATACCCTTGCGCCATGGACGGAATCGAAGGTGCCCGGCCGGCGGGCGAGACCCACCGCTACGGGATTCTCGTCGTCGACGACGAGGACGCGATCCTCGAGTCCCTCGAGTTCACGTTGGGGATGGAGTACCGGATCTTCACCGCCACCAGCGGCGAGAAGGGTCTCGAGATCCTCGATCGCGAGGACATCGCGCTGGTGATCTCCGACCAGGTGATGCCCGGCATGAGCGGCGTCGAGTTCCTCGAAAGGGTGATCGAACGCAATCCCCGGGCGATCCGCATCATGTTGACGGGTTATGCCGACATGCCGTCGCTCGTCCGGGCGATCAACGAGGGGCGGATCTATCGCTACCTGCCGAAGCCCTGGGAGCCCGACGATCTGCGGATCGCGGTGAAACGCGCACTCGAGGTCTACGAACTGTCGAGCGAGAATGCCCAGCTGGCCGATGCGCTGGCCGAGGCGAACGAGCGGCTGCGCGCCGAGAACCTCTATCTGCGGCGGGAAGTCGAGGCGCGCTATTCCTTCGAAGGGATCATCGGCGATGCGCCCGCCATGCAGAAGATCTTCGACGTGACGGAGAAGGTCGCCCAGACCGATGCGACGGTGCTGCTGACGGGCGAGACGGGAACCGGGAAGGACCTCCTGGCCCGGGCGATCCACTACACGGGCCGTCGCAAGGACCGGAAGTTCGTGGCCCAGAATTGTGGGGCGCTTCCGGACACGCTGCTCGAGAGCGAACTCTTCGGGCACAAGCGGGGGGCTTTTACCGGCGCCCATGCGGACAAGAAGGGGCTTTTCGAGGTCGCCGATGGCGGCACGATCTTTCTCGACGAGATCGGCGAGACCGAACCCGGCATGCAGGTCCGCCTCCTGCGCGTGCTGCAGGACGGGGAGATCCGGCCCCTCGGCTCGTCGGAGACCCGCAAGGTCGACGTCCGGGTGGTGGCCGCCACGAATCGGGATCTCAAGAAGCGGGTCGAGGAGGGGCGCTTCCGGGAGGATCTCTACTACCGGCTTCGCGTGGTCGAGATCGAGCTGCCGCCGCTTCGGGAACGCCGGGAGGACATCCCGGCCCTGGCCCATCATTTCCTGGATCAGGCCGGGACCCGCATGAATCGGAAATTCGTGGGGTTTTCGAATGCGGCGATGGATCGCCTGGTGGCCCACGACTGGCCGGGGAACGTGCGCGAGCTCGCCAACGAGATCGAGCGGGCGGCCGCGCTCGCCGGGCCCGAGGAGACCCTCGGACTCGAGAATCTTTCCGAGCACCTGCGCGGGGCGGGGGGACCGCCCGCGGTCGGACGCGGGATCGGATCGTTCCCGGGCGCCCCCGGGCGGCCCGCACCGACGGGCGCGTCGGGCTTCACGGCTTCGGAAGAGATCGGGGACTGGAATCTCAACCGCGCCGTCGACGCGCTCAAGCGGCGGATGCTCATCGCGGCGGTTCGCGAAGCGGGCAGCAAGAGCCGCGCCGCGGAAAAGCTCGGGATTCCACGCCAGTCGCTCCAGAAGATGATCAAGCGTCTCGAAATCCCCGCCGAGGAACTCGTTCCGCCCGAGCGCGCGTCCGGGGCCGCCACGGCCCGGCGCGAGCGGGCGGAAAACGGCACGGGGAATGCCACGTCCGGAAACGGCGAGAAAAGCGGAAGAAAGTGAGCGGCATTCTTCGCTGAACCCGCGTCGTGTCGGGTAGACTGTCCGCGATGGAAGTCCTTTGTACGACGCGATTCGATACCCCCTTCGGTTCCCTGCGGATCGTGAGTAGCGACAAGGGTCTCGTCTACATCGAGCTGCCCCACGCGAGCGGCCGAGGCTTCGAGGGCTGGAAGAAGATCCACGCCCGGGACGCGCGGGTCCTCGAACGGCGTGCCGCCCACGACGACACGATCGATCAGCTTCTCGAATACACCGCCGGCGAACGCCGCGAGTTCACGATGGACCTCGATCTGCGCGCGACGGAATTCCAGCTCTCGGTCTACCGCTTCGTCGCGAAGATCGGCTACGGCGAAACCCGTTCCTACTCGGACATCGCGAACGCGATCGACAAGCCGAAGGCCGTACGCGCCGTCGGCGCCGCCAACGGGGCCAATCCGATCCCGCTCGTGATCCCCTGCCATCGCGTGATCGCCCGCGACGGGGCGCTCCAGGGCTATGCGGGGGGACTGGAACTGAAGGCTCGGCTGCTCGCGATGGAGTCGTCGCTGCCGGATGGGGAGGCGCGGCAGGAACGGCTTTTCTGAGGGTCGCTCGGTGGCGGCTTCGTGCATCGTGCACCGTGAGCCGTATGCCGTAGACCCGAGATCGGCACGGCGCGCTTTTCGCGAATGGCTCGCCTCCGTTTCGGGTTGCTTGCCAGGTCGTATGCAGGTGAATCGAAAGTCGACGTGCCAGGACGTCAGAAGCTCCGCTTGATTTCGCGAAAAGCGCGCCGCACCGACCTCTCCTGTCGTGCGAGATGGGCGGATCGGGGCGGAGAAAGGCATGCCCCCCGGTGTCCTGGTACAGGGTAGAGTCTGCAACGAAGCGATCGGAGTTCGCCGGCAGCCATCGCTTCGAAGGTTCGCGGAAGATTCCCCGCCCGCGCCACGGGGGCGCTCGAGTTCGATGATTCCCACGGCGGGCGATGCAGGATCGGCAGGCCGTTTCCGCGATCGACCTCGAGGCCCACCGTCAGTCGGCGTCGGGCTGGTCGGGCGCCGTCCGCTCGACCGTGAACCCGTAGTCGCCGCTCGTTCGATGGCCGTCGGGGACGATGGCCTGCCAGAGGACGCGATAGCGGCCTGCTGGGAGGGTGGGGAGGACGAGACGGAGTGTCGTTCCTGCGCCGGCGGTCCCGTCGACGACTTCGACGTCGTGGGTCGCGGGCGGGTCGGACCGGCCGGGCTCCGCGCTCTTCACGCGGATCGTGCAATCCGCCGCTTCGAGGGCCTGATCGAAATGGAGCACGATCGCCGGGGGCGACTCCCGAAGCCGCTCGCCGGCGGCGGGCTCCGAGGATTCCAGCATCGCGTGGGCCAGGACCGGGGCGGGAATCGCCAGGCCGAGAAGAAGACACGACAGGGTGCGCCAGCATCGAGACATGCGGCTCCGATTCCTCAATCGCTCATGAAGAGGGGCCGGCCGAGAGAATCCGGAAACAGATCGTCCAGGTAGAGATGGACCTGGAGGAGGACGCCGACGTCATCCCCCGTCCGGTCGTTGATCGGGATGCGCGCTTCGGCGCCGAGCTGGAATTTCCGGCCGATCCAGATCAAGCCCGGGCTGACATACCCCGTCGTGTCTCCGCTGCAGCCGCGATGCAGACAGGTCTCGCCCGCCACCTCGACGAGGGGCACGATCCGATTGAAGGGCGCCCTGATTTTCATGTCGCGGACGGAAGTCTGCAGGTAGTGCAGGTCGTAGAGGATCGCGAAACCCCAGCCCGTCGTGATCGAATGGCGCTCCCGCTCGCCATCGACGTGGGATGCCGCTTCGACGGGGATGTCCAGTTCGAGAAGGCCGACGAGCGCGAGCGGGCGCAGGAAGCCGGCCGAGTCGGGTAGCCCGCCGAAGCCCTGACCCAGGAGGAGGGCGGGCGAGAGGGTCGAGAAATCGTCGGCCTCGAGGTCGGTATCCCCCGTCTTCCCGATCGCGATGCCCAGCGAAGTCGACAGGACGGTCTCCGTCGAATCGTTCGTGTAGGACTGGATCTTCACGCCCAGCTCGAGATTCCCGGTCCCCCGCTTCGTCTTCCCGCCCCTGGGATCGACGAAGCTGAACTCGTCTCCGATCGAGAGGGCGACCCGCGGCAGGATCGTCTTCGCGTATTCCACCTCCAGACCGACCACCCGGGCGGACGGCTCGCCCGCTTCGCCGGGTTCCTCGATGAAACCACCCAGGAGGCTCAGCTCGTCGTTGGCGAAGGGGTCTTCGATGGTCAGCGTCGAAGGGAAGAACCGGGTTCCGAGAACCCCATGGGACCGGGCCTCATTCGGGAGGGAGATCGACAGGAGGCATGCGATCAGGAATACCGGATCGAGTCGCGTCGATCTCGGTTTCGCCCTTCTGGGGTTCCCGGTGGGACGCTGCTCCATCTTGCTCCCTTCTCGCTCTCGCCCCTTCCGAGCCGGTCGGGCGTGGCGGCGAATCGGAAGACGGGAGCGCGGGGAATGTAAAGGGAATGGAGCGCGGTTGCAGCCGCCTCATGGAAAACGGCAGCCCGGCTGCAGTCGAGATGCAACCCCCATGCGGGGATTCGAGCAGACAGGCGGCCGTGTCGACCCTGGGGCGACCGTGCGTCTCCTTTCGAACCGGAAGCCCCGTCGGAACCTCCCAACTCCCATGTGGCATCGACATTTCCGTTCCCTGTTTCCCGGCTTCGTCGCCTGTCTGCTGCTGGCGGCTCCGGCTGCATCGGCCGATCGCCTCGGGCGCGTGGATGGCATTCGATCGAATCGTCCTCCCGAGCCGGCGGCATTCGATCTCCCGATCGAAGGAGCGGGGGGCGCCGACGAGTCGCGCTTCCTGTCTGCCCTCTTCGACCTCGTCGATGAGGCGGCCCTCCTGAACGAGAAGGTCGGCCGATGGCTTCTCGAAGGAGGGCGTGAAGGCCTCGATCCCCGCGACTACTTCGAAGAACTCGACCGGCTCCGTTCGCGAATCGAAGCCCTGCCGGTGCCGGGGCGTCTCGAACCCGTCCGGCAACCGATCCTCGAAGCCCTCCTCTTCCAGCGCGGCTTCGTCCGGGATTGGTTTCGTGCGATCGATGCGGGTCTTTCCTTCGAATCCCAGCTGACGGACGAATTCGCCTATCACGAGGGGCTTCATCGTTCGCATCGAATGCTCCTGAAGGCCCATGCCGAACTGCTGGCCCTCTTTCCCGAGATCGACGGCACGAACCAGAGGGCCTTCCAGGATCATCTCGACGCGATGGATTTCCGATGATCGGACGTCCTCTCTTCGCTCCCCGTCGTGCGAGACGCGCCCCCCGCGCGACTCGCCGCGAGGGGCGATCCTTTTTCGCGAGTCGCGTCTGCCTGATGGCCTGTCTCGTGGTCGCCCTTCCCGCGATCGCGACGCAGAAGGTGATCGGCGACGAGCCGCCCGATGCGAATGCCGCGGTCATGCCGCTGCTTCGTCAATACGCGACCGGGGACCTCCCGGATCGCATGGTGGCCCTGATGGCGATGCGAGAACTCGGGCCGGTGGCCTGGCCCGCCGTACCCGTGTTGGTCGAGGCACTCGAGGATCCCGTGATGGGGATCCGGAAGGCCGCAGCGGGGGCGCTCGGGGGGATCGGACCGGCCGCGGCATCGGCCGTGCCCGCGCTCACCGCGGCGCTCTCCGATCCGCACCGCTTCGTGCGTTCGTGGGCGGCGATGGCACTCGACGAGATCGGGCCGATGGCGCGCTCGGCGACGGGGGCGCTCCTCCGGATGCTGGAAGGCGATCGGGAGAACCGGCGCGGCCGGGCCTGGTGTGCGAGTGCGCTCGCGAAGGTCGAGGCGGATCCGGATCTCGCGGTCCCGGCGCTCCTGCGAGCGCTTCGGGAGGATCCGTCCGAGGAAGTGCGGTCGGTCGCCGTGCTTTCCCTCGAACACTACGGACGGGAAGCGGGGTGCCGCTTCGCCATCCGCGGTCTCGTCGACGCGCTCGACGACCCGCATTGGAAGGTGCGGGGCAATGCGGCCTGTGCCCTGCCCGAGATGGGGGCGGAGGCGTCGCGCATCGCGTCGGACCTCGCGCGAGCGCTTCACGACGAGGCGCCCTACGTGCGGGGCTGCGCCGTCCGCGCGCTCGCCGAGGTCGATCCCGGCTCCGCGGCGACGATCCGGGCGATCGAGGGACTCCTCGACGATCCCGACGAGGACGTGCGCCGGGAGGCGGCGCGGGCGCTCGGTCGAAAGGACCCGGGCGCGACGTTCTCCGGCGACGGGTCCGATTCCCTCGTCAGACCTTCTCGAGCGCCTGGTCGACATCGCGGATGATGTCGTCGGTATTCTCGATGCCGCAGGCGAAGCGCACGAGACTGTCGGTGATGCCGAGTTCGAGGCGCTTCTCTTTCGGGACGTCCCAGAACGACATCGTGACGGGGAGCTCGATCAGGCTCTCGACCCCGCCGAGGCTCGGCGCCTGGTAGGGAATCGTCGTCGCGTCGATGAAGCGCATGGCGCCTTCGAGGTCGGTCTCGATCTCGAAGGTGACGACGCCCCCGCAGCCCTTCATCATCCGGGAAGCGATCGCATGGTCCGGGTGGCTCGCCAGACCGGGGTACCAGACGCGGCGGATCTTGGGATGGGCCTCGAGGTGGGTTGCCAGGGCGAGGCCGTTCGAGTTGTGGCGCTCCATGCGGATGTCGAGGGTCTTGATTCCGCGCAGGAGAAGCCAGGCCGCATGGGCGTCGATGATGCCGCCGAGGACGCCGAGGGCCTTCCGGATCGGCTCGATCAGGGTCTTGGGGCCGGTCACGGTGCCCGCCAACAGGTCGTTGTGGCCGCCCAGGTATTTCGTCGCGCTATGCAGGACGAGGTCCGCGCCATCGTCGAGGGCGCGATGGTTCACCGGGGTCGCGAAGGTCGAATCGATGGCGATCCGGACGTCCTTCGCATGGGCGACCTCGGCAAAGGCCTGGACGTCGACCACCCGCAGATAGGGATTGGTCGGCGACTCGGTGAAGAAGAGTTCCGTATTCGGCCGGATGGCGCGCTCGAAGGCCTCGAGGTTGCTCGGCTCGATCACGGTCACGTCGACGCCCATGCGCGACAGGAACTGGTTGATGAATTGACGGGTGCGCCGATAGCAGTCGCTCGTCACGATGAGGTGGCTACCGGTGGGAAGCAGCGCCATGAAGGTCGTCGTTGCGGCACACATGCCCGACGCGAAGAGGACCGTCTCCTCGCCATGCTCGAGGGCCGTCAGTTTCCGTTCGACGGAGCGCCAGGTGGGATTGCCGTAGCGTCCGTATTCCTCGCGACTCGACTTGCCCTCCTGGAAATCCGTCACCTCGCGGGAATTCCGGAACCAGAAGGTCGAAGTCTGGTAGATCGGGGTCGTGATCGCGTTGGCTTCCTGCTGACGCAGCTCCCCCGCATGGACCGAACTCGTGGCGCTTCCCCGATCGGGGGGCTCGCTCGGCAGGCCATTCGGGTCGGGCAGACTGGAAAAGGCGGCTTCTTCTTCGGACGGATCTCGCTCGGACATGGAACCTCTCGGACGACCGTTCATCCCCGCTTCCATCCTCGTGCCGTACCTGCCCGCTTCGTCGCGTCCCGGGTCGACGGGGTCGGTCGTCGAGGGTCTACCGGAAGCGGGATTCGTCGTTCCGGATTCCGACGGCCTGCACCCGGCGTGTGGACGGACGAAGCCCCGAGCGAGTGGCACGTGGACTTCGCGCTTCTGCGATCGTTGAATGACGCTTAGCAACTCGGGCGGGGCACTGATCACGGGAATCAGGGCTGCACGCTCGATCGCC